>CAZZEV010000213.1:0-5495 GCA_964653305.1 uncultured Cellvibrionaceae bacterium
CTGTTAAAGAACCGGTGAGCGTTGAGCTCTAACCGTGGGAGGCGCATTTTACAGCTTTCCTTCCCTTTTGCAACAAGAATTTTTCAATTCTTTTTGCGTTTCGCAATTCGTTTCAAGCCTCAGCTTTACTTCGTTTTGCTTTCGCTTTTCTGGTTACCCTTGAAGCGAGGCGCGCATATTACGCTATTTTTTCTGTTTGTAAACCTTTATTTTCATTCAGTTTTTACAAACTTCGCTAAACATTCTTTTTAATCCGAGGATCAAATCTGCCTGCTCAGCGAGGGCGCGAACTATAGGCACCCACCACTTCCCTTGCAAGCTTTTTTTGATCGGAATTTTACTTTAGTTGTGATTTAGAATATTCGCCAATCAGAATGGATGTTTTTTAAGCAACATCAAACAAGTGATACTTTTTCTTGCCCAATTTGACCAAATAGAAGCGCTTAAAAAAGGCCTTTTCGGACGAGAAAGAATTTGCAGATTGCATATTGTCATCAATAGATTTTGCCTCACCATTAATAAAAACCGCATTACGAACCAACGCATCCTTTACCTGCTTACCTGACGCCGCCATTTCAACATCCGCAAGAATTTGGGTTAATGGCGTTTCACCGATATGCGAACGGAGCAATTTAGAAGCAGGAAGACCATCTTGTTGTAACTGTTCAAAATCAGACTCACTCAAACCATCAAGATCATCGCTAAACAACGCCTGAGTGATTCGTTGCGCCGCCAACAGGCCTGCTTCGCCATGAACCAAGCGGGTCATTTCTTCAGCAAGAATACGCTGCGCTTCAGGCTTAGCCGCACGCGCAATATCCTCTGCCTCTATAGTGGCGATATAGGCAACACTCAAGAAAGTGAAATAGCGCAGGAATTTATACACATCCGCATCGGCAGTATTTAACCAGAACTGATAGAAAGCATAAGGAGAAGTTTTAGTGGAGTCTAACCAGACAGTACCCGTTTCGGTTTTACCAAATTTTGTTCCGTCAGACTTGGTCACCAAAGGCATCGTCAAACCAAAGACGTGGCCGCCATGCATGCGACGAGTTAGATCAATACCACCCGTGATATTACCCCACTGATCACTACCGCCTATTTGTAAGGTACATTGATTGCGTTGATACAATTCCGCAAAGTCGTAGGACTGAAGCAACATATAGGTGAATTCGGTAAAGGATATACCCTCACCTTCACGCTCAATGCGCTGTTTAACCGACTCCTTGTTAATCATGTTATTAATGGAGAAGTGTTTGCCGACATCACGCAGAAAGCTGAGCACATCAACTTTACCGACCCAATCGAGATTGTTTACCACTTCAGCCGAAGTTGCACCTGTATTGAAATCAATAAAACGCGATACCTGAGCACGCAATTTGTCTACCCAGGTGGCGACAACATCAGGGGTATTGAGCTTGCGCTCTTGTGCTTTGAAACTTGGATC
This sequence comes from uncultured Cellvibrionaceae bacterium, assembly GCA_964653305.1. GTDB lineage: Bacteria > Pseudomonadota > Gammaproteobacteria > Pseudomonadales > Cellvibrionaceae > Cellvibrio. Next base: position 1,448 of record CAZZEV010000213.1, read on the forward strand.
GCCAATCAAACCAGTAGCACCACCAACAAGGGCAATGGGCTTATGGCCAGCAAGCTGAAAACGCTTGAGCATTAATAGAGGGACGAGACTACCTATGTGTAGACTGTCGGCTGTTGGGTCAAAGCCACAATAAAGAGTACGACTAGCCGAATTAAGATGCTCCGCAAGAGCATCGCCACCTGTCATTTGTGCGATTAAGCCGCGGTCTTGCAACTCTTGTAAGAAATTCGTATCAACTGTCGTCATAAATCACCAAATCAATGTCAAAAAGCAAATCTACACAGGGTAAAAAAGTCGGCCACAATACCGGATCTTGGATCAAAAACAAGGCTAAAACACGGGCAAGTTACAAGAAAATGAATTTTAAAGATGTCTTTAGAAATCTTTTCTGCTATAAATATCTGTCTGGTGACTAACATATAACGTCGAGTTAGCTTTTCTCTATGTCTTCAATAATAACAAAGTCTAAGAAAGTGCTATGCGCAACCCTAGAACAGGTTCCACGCGGCCATTTGATTGCTGCGGGATCCTTGATGGCGAGCTTGATGGTTGTTATGGCGTTTAGTCCAAACCAGAATAATATTTCTACTACTCCGATTATTAAAAACAAAGCTACTACCGCCTTCTCACCTAGCTTCGAGATGTTTCCAAAGTCAGCTCCTACCGCCAATATCCTTCCGGATTTACTTGAAGAGTTAAAACAAACTAGCAGTTCTAGACTGCTTGTCGCTCAGCCAAAAACTCCATCGCTACAAGAACTAACCATTAAATCCGGCGACAACCTATCAAGTGTGTTTGCGCGTATGGGGCTCAATGATCGCGATATTTATGAGTTATTTGATGGAAATAAGAAAGCAAAGGACTTACGCAGTATTGCCCCGGGACAAAAACTAGAGTTTTCAGTGGATAACAACGGAAAACTACAAGAACTCAAGTATTACAAGAGCACCTTGGAATCACTCAGATTTACACGCAACTCAACCGGTTTTACTGGCGAGCAAATTACTTTAAAGCCTGAGTTAAAGCGCAGCTATCGTGAAGGCACTATCAGTAGCTCTCTGTTTTTAGCCGCTAAACAAGCAGGACTACCGAATACCCTAACCATGGATCTCGCCAATATTTTTGGTTATGACATCGACTTTGCACTTGATATTCAAAAAGGCGACAGTTTTAGGGTTATGTTCGAAGAACAATATCTAGACGGCAAGAAGATAGGCACTGGGGCAATTCTTTCTGCTGAATTCACCAACGGCGGCAAAACCTACCAAGCAGTCCGTTACACCAACAAAGATGGCATAACGCGCTACTACGCGCCCGATGGCAAAGGCCTTAACAAAGCGTTTTTGCGCACCCCTGTGGATTTTGCGCGCATCAGCTCATCATTCAGTCTTGCACGTAAACATCCGGTACTTAATACCATTCGTGCACATAAGGGTACCGATTACGCTGCCTCAATAGGTACCCCTATTCGTTCGACCGGTGATGGCAAGATTATTTTTGCAGGGCGCAAAGGCGCTTTTGGGAATTGTATTATCATTCAGCATGGTCAAGGTTACCAAACGCTGTACGGGCACATGAATAGTTTTGCAAAAGGTATTTCAACTGGCTCACGTGTAGGCCAAGGGCAAGTCATTGGAACCGTTGGTAAAACGGGGTTGGCTAGTGGCCCACACCTTCACTATGAATTCCATGTTAATGGCCAAGTTCGCAACCCTGTAACAGTACAATTGCCACAATCTATTGGCATAGCGGCTAACGAAAAAGACCGCTTTGCGGCATCAACTCAAACACTTGTTGCTCAACTGCAAGATTTTAACCGCAACAGCCGCTTAGCCTTGGGCGAGAGCAAAACCAAGTCTAACTAATGGCCGCGACCGAGTATTATCTTGGCTTAATGTCTGGCACCAGTGCCGATGCAGTCGACCTAGTTATCGTCGATGCTGCAAACGACAAGATCCGCCTCACCGCTAGCCATTCCGTTTCTTTATCCCCGCGTATTCGCCAACAAATTCACGCGCTTTCTACCCCGAGCGACAACGAAATTGATCGCTTAGGTGAGCTTGATCAGCTGTTGGGCGAAGTATTTGCTGACACAATCAATCAACTCATCGAGAAATCTGAGATAAGCGCAAGCCAAGTGATTGCCATTGGCAGCCATGGTCAGACGATTCGCCATCGCCCGCCGGGCTCAGTTGCCCATCCGTTTACGCTACAAATTGGCGACCCCAATATCATTGCTGAGCGCACGGGTATCACCACCGTGGCAGATTTTCGCAGGCGCGACATGGCGGCAGGCGGTCAAGGCGCACCATTGGTGCCAGCGTTTCATCAAGCCATTTTCCACAACTCGGCCATTGATAGAGTCGTAGTAAATATTGGCGGCATGGCCAATATCACTTGGCTGCCTACATCTGGCAAAACCCTCGGTTTCGATACGGGCCCAGGCAATGTCCTAATGGATGCTTGGATATTGAAAAGTCTCGGTAAAGCCTATGACGCCAATGGTGATTGGGCAGCATCAGGAATGGTAGATAAAGGCCTACTAGCACGCTTACTTGCACATCCGTTTCTGCAACAAACAGCTCCTAAAAGCACCGGACGCGAAGCCTTTAATCTTGCGTGGCTAGAAACCGAATTAGTAAACCTAGAGATTGCGCCAAATGATGTACAAGCCACGCTGCTCGCTCTTACCGCAGAATCTGTTGCCAAGGACATTGCGCAACTCACCAACGCAAGCTGTGAAGTTTTTGTCTGTGGCGGAGGTGCTCACAACCTAAAACTTATGGCAGAGCTACAAAGCCGCTTACCGCAAGCCAAACTCGCAAGCACCGCAGCATTTGGTATAGCGCCGGAATGGGTGGAAGCCATGGCTTTTGCGTGGCTTGCCAAACAGACAATGGAACGCAAAAACGGCAACTTAAGTGCCGTTACGGGTGCAAAACGCGAAGTAATACTAGGTGGGGTTTATTTCGCTTAAGCTCGCGAAATGGGATTGCAGACTACATCGAAAAACAGAATTACATCGAGAACGAAGAACCACAACCACAGGTACTGGCCGCGTTGGGGTTTTGAATCACAAACTTAGAGCCCTGCAAGCCCTCTTCATAATCCACTTTAGCGCCTACTAGATAGGGATAGCTCATAGCATCCACCACGACCTTCACGCCGTCTTTTTCTACAATTGAATCGTCTTCGGCGACTGCTTCATCAAAAGTGAAACCGTATTGGAAGCCTGAACAACCGCCGCCCGTGACATAAACACGCAATTTTAAATCGGGATTATCCTCTTCCTCCACCAAGCTTCTGACTTTGGCGATGGCGCTGTCGGTAACATAAACGACTTGAGGGATAAAAATTTCTGCGGTGGCCATGTACAACTCCAAGACGATTACTGCGTTGGCAATTATCCCTTTACCCGACTAATTTAGTCAACTATTAACATTGCTACTCAATACAGAGGTTTCTCTGTTGGCAGCCTGCTCTTTTACGGTTGAATGCATCTGACCGATTAGCTGCGCACCCTTCACCATTTCAATCGTTTGGTAGTAAATGGAGCCTTCAACTACCGCTTTGGCCGCCAACTCCAGATGTTTAGTCGAATAAATAGTGCCGCGCACGCGGCCATTGATAAGGGCATTAGAGGCATGAATTTCACCTTCAACCAAACCGGTCTCGGTCACGATCAGTTTTGCTGGTTTCCCTTCCTCGGTGTAGATATTGCCCTTTAATGTACCTTCCAAGTAAAAGTCACCACTGAAATGAATATCGCCCACCACCTTCGCGGAGGCGCAAAGTAAGGAGTGGCTATTGGCAAAAGCTTTTTTCTTTTTGGAAATGAGCATTAAGAACTCTCTTTAAATTTGGGATCTATTTTGAATTTGGGCGCTATTTGAGTTTGAAGTCCGCGGTTGGCCAGTCTAGCTCTACGCTGACCAAGGGCGAGGATTTCTTGTCTTTAGACTTGACGACCAACTCGACCGTCTGGGGCACAAAGCCAATTGGCAAGGTCAAGTCGCCTTCCAGCGTTTGGAAATACTTAAAGCTCAAA
>CAZZEV010000214.1:0-5491 GCA_964653305.1 uncultured Cellvibrionaceae bacterium
TTTAAAGGCGCTGGATCCCCTGCGGGGATGACGACTCCCTTTCAGAATAAAACTTGTAGTGTTGTGGTTTTACTTCTTATCGTTATCCCGCCACGTCCACCGCAAAATCTCTGGCAACAAACTGCCACCATGTTGGTCTGAGTGGCCGCCATCACCCCAAACATGCTTCACTTCATAACGTGGGCCCTTGTCGCCATTTTTATCGGCGTTTGCATTTGCCCATTCAAAAGAAGACAGCATTTGTTGATTAGCTAAAAACCAATTGCCATGTTCGTTGCTCAAATCATTGCTGCCATCTTGTAAAAATATTTTCATAGGACGAATGGGTGATTTGCGAATAAGGCCGGGATAAAGATCGCCACCGGGCACCAATGACTTATCAGCAGTGGCTGGTTGATAGCCAATAGAAACATAGCTGCCAATCATGCTGATGACTTTACGGAAAGCATCAGGTCTATGCCACGCCACTGTAAATGCGCAAATTGCACCACTGCTAGTGCCACCAATAATATGGTCTTCGGGATTGCTGCTGTATGGATATTTTTTAGCGACTTCTGGCAAGAGTTCATCTATTAGAAAACGTGAATAATCATCGCTAAGTGCATCGTATTCTTGTGCCCGATGATCTGGGTTAGACATACCCAAGTTATCGGGATAGCGCTCACTGAGGTTACCGGGCGTAATAAAGACGCCGATGGTTTGCGGAATCGCTTTTCGATGAATCAGGTTATCCAGCACTGTGGGTACGCGCAGAGAACCTTTGGGATTGGTTGCGCGCTGGCCATCCTGAAAGACTAATAAGCTGGGTTTGATTTTGGATTTTGCTTTGTAGTTAGCGGGTACATAGACCCAATATTGGCGAACTGTGCCGGTGAAGACTTTACTGTGAAACTCATAAGGGCCCAGAAGTTTACCTTTAGGTACGTCTGGATGTTCTAAAGAATCAGCGGTGTGTGGATATTCGCCCGCTTGGCGAGGCTTTGGTACTTCATCGGCCCATGTCCAGCAGCTTATTAAGCCAGCAAGTAAAACTGTAATTGTGTATTTATTCATCATTATTGTGTGCTCGCTATTAATCCTTGTTAGAGGTGGTTCATTTGTCGTTCGCGTTGATTTATAGCACATAAGGCTCGCTTGCCCTACGTGAGTGCGTGTAAAACTATGTTTAGTTCACGTATAATTGCCGCACTTTTTGTAGATCACGCATATTCATTTGGGTTGAGATAAACATGTCTGGCAATACCTACGGTAAATTATTCACAGTCACTACCTTTGGCGAGAGTCACGGCCTTGCGCTCGGGGCAATCGTTGATGGCTGCCCACCTGGTCTTGAAATCTGCGAAGAAGATTTGCAAATTGATTTGGATCGTCGCAAGCCCGGCACCTCGCGCTATACCACGCAGCGCCGCGAAGATGATTTGGTGAAAATTTTATCCGGCGTATTTGAAGGCAAAACTACCGGTACACCGATTGGTTTGATGATTGAAAATACCGATCAGCGCTCTAAAGATTATTCCAACATTAAAGATCAATTCCGCCCAGCGCATGCGGATTACACCTATATGCAAAAATACGGCGTGCGCGATTATCGTGGTGGTGGTCGTTCATCGGCGCGCGAAACTGCTGTGCGTGTTGCGGCTGGTTCCATTGCTAAAAAATATTTAAAAGATTTTCACGGAATTGAAGTGCGAGGTTATCTCTCACAACTCGGTCCAATTAAAATTGAAACTGTCGATTGGGATCAAGTTGAACAAAATCCTTTCTTTTGCCCAGATGCCAGCAAAGTTCCAGAGATGGAAGCTTTTATGCAAGCACTCAACAAAGAAGGCGATTCTATTGGTGCAAAAATTACCGTTGTTGCAACCAACGTTCCGCCCGGCCTCGGCGAACCAATTTTTGATCGTTTGGATGCAGAAATTGCACACGCGTTAATGAGTATCAATGCGGTAAAAGGTGTAGAAATTGGTGAAGGTTTTGGTGTTGTTGATCAGCGCGGCAGTCAGCATCGCGATGAAATGACACCGGAAGGTTTCTTATCTAATAACGCAGGCGGTATTCTCGGTGGTATTTCATCTGGCCAAGATATTATTGCTAATCTTGCTTTGAAACCTACTTCAAGTTTACATATTCCCGGTCGCAGTGTGGATGTTCACGGCAATGCTGTTGAAGTTATTACTAAAGGCCGTCACGACCCGTGCGTAGGTATTCGCGCAACGCCAATCGCTGAAGCTATGTTGGCTTTAGTATTGATGGATCATATGTTACGTCATCGCGGACAAAATGGCGGCGTTAAGCATTCTGTTCCGGTGATTCCTGCAACTGTCAAAAAATAGGTTTTATTTCGTCGTTGTCTGCAAAATAATCTCTGACTATTTGCAGTGGATTATTTTACAGATGGGTTCTGAGTGCAGGCATTGGCGATATATCCCAAGACCTTTTTATCGGCACAAGCTTCGCAGCCATTGCTGTAAGTTTTGGGCTCACTGGATGGGCAGGGCGTAGTCACGCAGCGAACACCCGTATCGCGTGTTGCACATACTGGCATGTATTCGCGTGTGCAAATTTGCGGGCGTTGCTCTGGGCACTCTTTAAAATCAGGTTTTTGTGGGCTGTGTTGAGTTTGAAGTTGCGCTTGCTGTTGTGCCGTGCAGGAGGCAATTAAAAGCGCAAAAATAACAGCCGATAAATATCGCAACATTTTATGTGTTGCCCCCATTAAGTCACTTAGATGAAGCTATTGTTATTTTTTAAAACTAAAGCTTCGCCATCAAAACGAACACCATCTAGGCCAAAACGAATAAGGTTGCGAATATTTTGATGATCAGTCGCATCGGGGTGTTGCAATACATCAGTGCGGTAGTAGTCACCAAAGCAGTGCAAAGTTTGCATTAGCGATAAATTGTGTAATTTCGCGAAGGACAATAGCTTGCAAGAACCAGAGTTTTGCCCCGCTGCATTTTCCAGTTCACCATTGCAAAATCGAGTGGGCGTGAATTCATAATTTGCATCGATTGTTGCAATAGTATCTGTAAAATTAATGTGCTCTGGATTGGCGTTTAGTGTTGTTAAAAAAGCGTCAAGCTGCATGATGTAATCCCAAATGAAAAGTGCGGCTATCAATAAGCCGCTAATAATGAAAAGTGGCGCTATTTTAGGTGCTGGCAGTAAAAGCTGCCACTAATGATTTTCACCTGCTATTAAGAATATCAAGTGGCTATTCGCTTTTGACTAGACTATGTTAATAAGTACATTTAGTGAGTATGAGTTCATGCCCGTGACAATTAAAAAACGCCCCATCTATATCCCCTTCGCAGGGCCTGCGTTACTCGAAGCACCATTATTAAACAAGGGCAGCGCATTTAGTGAACGTGAGCGCCAACAATTCAATTTAGAAGGTTTGCTTCCTTATCGCATAGAGTCTATTGAAGAACAAAAGTCGCGCGCTTACATGCAACTTAATGCATTTCAATCTGACATAGATAAGCACATTTACCTGCGCAATATTCAAGACACCAACGAGACATTGTATTTCCGGTTGGTGACCGATCATCTTGAAGAGATTATGCCGCTCATCTACACGCCAACAGTCGGTCAGGCGTGTCAGCAATTCTCCAAAATCTATCGCCGCAAGCGCGGATTGTTCATTTCTTATCCTGATCGCGACCGTATGGATGACATGCTCCAAAACGCCACCAAGCAAAACGTGAAGGTCATTGTGGTGACGGATGGCGAGCGCATTTTAGGTTTGGGCGATCAGGGGATTGGCGGCATGGGGATTCCCATCGGCAAGCTCGCACTTTATACCGCGTGCGGCGGTATTAGCCCCGCCTATGTTATGCCGGTGACTTTGGATGTCGGTTGTAATAACCCCGCTATCATCAATGACCCTATGTATATGGGTTGGAAGCATCCGCGTATTACGGGCGATGAATACTATGCATTTGTTGATGCGTTCATCCAAGCCGTAAAAATGCGCTGGCCCAAAGCCCTGCTGCAGTTTGAAGATTTTGCCGGAGACCACGCGACCCCTTTACTGAATCGTTACAGAGATGAGCTCTGCTGCTTTAATGACGATATTCAAGGCACTGCAGCCGTAGCGATCGGCACACTTTTGGCCGCATGTTTGGCAAAAGGTGAGCGTTTGCGGGATCAACGTATTGCTTTTGCGGGTGCAGGTTCTGCCGGTTGCGGTATTGCCGAGCAACTGGTGCGACAGATGATGATTGAAGGTTTAAGCGAACAAGAAGCCCACGATCAGATTTTCTTGGTCAGCAAAGATGGCTTGCTCCAGACGAGCTCCCAAGGTTTATTCGATTTTCAAAAGCACCTCTGTGTTCCTGATGCGGTCGTGAATCGCTGGAAATTAACCCATGAGCGCAATGAAGGTGTAATCAATCTGCTAGATGTAGTCATCAATGCCAAACCGACCATACTAATAGGTGTATCGGGTCAACCCAACTTGTTTACCAAAACCATCGTTGAAGCCATGCAGGCTTACTGTGATAGACCGATTATCTTTCCTTTGTCCAACCCAACCTCACAGGCTGAAGCACAACCGGTAGATCTCTTGCGCTGGACTGCAGGTAAAGCGTTGATTGCAACTGGCAGCCCCTTTGCTCCCATTGATATGGGCAATCGCCATTTTGAAATAGCACAGTGCAATAACAGTTATATCTTTCCAGGCTTGGGGTTGGGCGTTATTGCCGCGAAGGCTAAGCGCATAACCGATAATATGATGACTGCTGCCAGTCGTGCATTGGCAGATTCCTCACCAACACTGACTAATCCAGATGGCCCTTTATTGCCGCCGCTAAGTGAGATTCGTTCGCTCAGCAAGACGATTGCGTTGGCGGTATTTAAACAAGCTGTATTGGATGGCGTTGCTATGCCCATTCCGGAAGCGATAATGCTAGAAAAAATTGACGCCGAATTCTGGCAACCGGAATATCGCGAATATCGCCGGACTTCTTTTTAATCTACAGAATTTGATGGATGTCAGTTGTGGACGATACATTTATCTCTCAAGTTAACACCTCCGAACAAGAGGCGCCTGACTTTACGGAAGTGCGCTACTTTATTGATGAGCTGCTAGCATCACCAGCTTGCCCTGCCTACACCATGAATATGGAGCAGTTGGATGGCTATTTGCGCGCCATTGCCGCAGAGCCTAAGCCCACGGATGCAAAACATTGGATGCCCTTGATCTTTGGCGGTGAATTTCCCCGCTTTATTAGTGGTTATTCGATAGATTCTATTACCAATGCACTAATATGCCTCTATAATTCACACAGGGCGCGTGTTTTGAATGAGACATGCGAGCTAACTTTTGTTTGTGAGTATTCACCGGATAAAAACGCTCGGTTAAAGTCTGAACAATGGGCCCGCGGGTTTATGCAGGGCTACATATTTTGGCAGGATGTTTGGAGCCAATATTTTGATGAAAACCAGACGGGTTCGAATCTAGCTGTTATACTGCCATCATCGATTTATG
>CAZZEV010000215.1:0-5489 GCA_964653305.1 uncultured Cellvibrionaceae bacterium
ATTGCTTGAGTGATTTTCTTTAAGCAAGTGTCGCCAGCGGGGTGGCCGTAATGATCGTTGTAGAGTTTAAAGTGGTCTACATCGATCATTAAAACGCTAACGGGTTTTTGCTGACGTGAGGCCAACAACCATTGCTGTTGCGCCATTTCATTAAAGGTGCGGCGATTATAAGTTTGCGTGAGGCTATCCAATTGGCTCAGCGCTTCTAATTCGGCATTCAATTGATTGAGCTGGTCGCGCATTTCGGTAATGCGTTCCATCGCGCGGATTTTGGCTTTGATAATCATGGCGCTAACGGGCTTAATCAAATAGTCATCGCCACCGGCTTCAATACCTTCGCGATAGCTTTCATCCTCGTTGCGACCCGTCACAAAAATAATGGGAATCCAGTGGCCGCCAAGCCATTCGCGAATTAAACGAGTTGTCTCAAAACCATTTAAGCCCGGCATCTCAACATCCATGATGATCATATCAACCGGTGTAGTTTCAAGCATTTGTAGAGATTCTTCGCCACTTTGCGCAATCAGCGGTGTATGCCCAGCCTCAATAATATAATTGCGCATGGCATAACGGAGGGTGGCGCTGTCTTCTACAAGGAGGATCTTCATCTATGGGCAAACTTAGTGTGATTAGTACTTCAGGTGAGTCTAGTCGAGTTTTTATGGCTAGCACGCAGTTTATTCTGTCTGTGCGATTTTAAGGCGCTAAAAACGATGAGTCGATTATAAACAGCGATAGATGGCATTTATTTGTTGGCTTCGCCAGCTGGGTCACATTTGGCGTGTTTTATTGCTCATGGCCAATATATAACCAAGTTTGAGCTGATCGTTTAAATACGGAGATCTCATGATGTTGTTCTAGCTGGCCTGCTTGCCGGAAAATCGCAATAAAGTTCACTAGGCCGTGACTGTCTTGTTCTGTGCCGGCTTTAGTCTCCAAAATCTTCAGCCCTAGCCATTCACAGCTGCTTGCCCATGCTGCGATGTCTTCTCTGCTGGAACGAATGCGTTCTTCAGGGCTCCAAGTGTCCCAAAGATAATCGACTGCCATTAATACATGCGCACTGTAGCGCGAGCGCATCAATGCTTCCGCGGTTGGCGCCAGTAATTTGCGCTCAATATAGGGCAGGCAGCAGTTGCTCAGATGTTTTTGGCTGCCGCAGGGACATGTTGATTCAGGGTTCAGGGTGTTTGTAGGTGGCATTTTCGACCTCTTTTCGGTATGTTGTGCGGCTATTTTCGCTGCGGCCAAGCCTTCCGTTACGGAGCTTGGCCAAGGCTCCCTTTCCGTTTGTAAAGTGAACCTCATGACTCAGTTTGACGATATTCGCCCCTACCACGACGCTGAAGTGCGCCCCACTATTGACCGCATCCTCGCTGACCCAGAATTAGTTGATGCTGTCGCGCGTTTAAAGTTTCCTAAGCTTACCCAATGGTTGGGTTGGTTGATCAAACCCTTGGTGAAGAAAAAACTCTCGGATCAACTTGCGGGCGTCAATAACGTGCGCGGTTTTCAGGAGGTAGTAGAGCGCTACATGACCGGCATGATAGCGGAAACGACTAGCTCGGTAACCATTTCTGGTTTGGATGCGTTTGAGCATCACCAATCCTATTTATTTATTAGCAATCATCGCGATATTGCGATGGACCCAGCGTTTGTAAATTGGAGTTTGTTTCACAACGACTGCAATACGTTGCGCATTGCCATCGGCGATAACTTACTGACCAAGCCTTATGTGTCAGATTTAATGCGTTTGAATAAATGCTTTATTGTGAATCGGTCGGCTAAAGCGCCGCGCGAAAAATTAAAAGCGGCTAAACATTTATCAGCATACATTCATCACTCCATTGCGAATGAAGCGTCTAGTATTTGGATTGCGCAACGCGAAGGTCGCGCGAAAGATGGTTTCGATAAAACCAATTCTGCCGTATTGGGAATGATCACACTCAATAAACCCAAAACCCAAGACTTTAGCGACTATGTAAAAGAGTTACGTATTGTTCCTGTGTCCATTTCTTATGAATTAGACCCTTGTGATGCCGCCAAAGCACGTGAGCTTTATCAGCAGCGCACCTTAGGTTCTTATCAAAAAGAAGAACACGAAGATGTGAAAAGTATTGCTATGGGGATTGCCGGTAAAAAAGGCCATGTGCATGTCGCTTTCGGTCCTATCCTAGGTGACCATTACGATGACACCGATCAATTGGTTGCCGAAATAGATCATCAAATTGTGATGAATTATGTGCTGCATGCTACCAATTGCTTTGCCTACGAAATGTTGCACGGTAAGGTCCCAGTGATTAACTACACCGAAAAAAATATTCCTTATGACCCGCGACCACTCGCCACTCAAAAAGCAGAGTTCGTGGCGCGTATGAATGAAATTCCTGCCGAGCAGCGCGATATTGCGTTGGCGATTTACGCCAATCCTGTGGAGAGTAAGTTGGCCAAGCTGAATGCTGAGCCCGCTGCATGCTAACCGATTTGGTTAAAAAGCAAATTCAAGGTGCTTATAGTAAATTTTTGGAGAACAAAAGTTTAAAACCACGCTTCGGCCAAAAAATGATGATTGCCGAAATCGCGAAAACCTTTGGCAATATCGAGTTAGATGAAGAAAATGTGCGCGAGCCTTCCGACAACTGCGGGAATCATATTTGCGTAGTGGAAGCGGGCACGGGCACAGGTAAAACTATCGCCTATTTGTTGCCAGCCTTAGCAATTGCAAAAGCCATGGGAAAAAAGTTGGTAGTGTCTACCGCAACGGTTGCGCTGCAAGAACAAATCGTCAGCAAAGATTTACCAGAGCTTTTGCGCCACAGCGATTTATCTTTTTCATTCGCGCTCGCCAAAGGCCGTGGCCGCTATTTGTGTTTGAGTAAGTTAGATAATTTATTGGCAGAATACGAAAGCGGTCTAAATCCAACTCGCGCGCTTTATGAAGATGAAATGCCGAGTGTCACTGCGCAAGGCATTAAGCTTTATCAATCTATGATGGAGGCATTGGCATCCAACAAATGGAGTGGTGAACGCGATACTTGGCCGCAGGCACTAGAGCAAGATGAGTGGCAAATTATTACGACAGATCATCGCCAATGCACAGGCCGTCGTTGTTCTAATGTTTCGTCCTGCAGCTTTTTTAAAGCGCGCGATTCCATTCACAGTGTGGATTGTATTGTTACCAATCACGATTTAGTGCTGGCCGATTTAGCGCTTGGCGGCGGCGCCATTTTGCCCGACCCAAAAGATACGCTCTATATTTTTGACGAAGGCCATCACTTGCCGCAAAAAGCGCTCAGCCATTTTGCCCATCACAGCCGCATGCTTTCTAGCAGCAAATGGTTGGATCAATGCAATAAAGGTTTGGGCGCAATTCTCGGCCAAATTAGCGGCGCGGGTAATGTGGATAGATACGCAGAGCAATTGCCTGCGGCATTTATTGACTGCAAGCAGCGCCTAGATCAAGTCTATCCATTACTTGAAGAGTTGGTGCAAACTATCGCGCTGGATGATCGCCAATCCAATTACCGTTTTAAAGAAGGGATAATTCCGCAAAATTTATTATTGCCCTCCGTTGAGTTGCAGCGCAGTTTTGATCGCCTAACCGATTTGCTCAGCAAAATATGCGATGAGTTAACCGAGGCCATGGAAGATCCTCATTGTCCAGTGCCTAAAATTGATTTGGAAAATAATTACCCCGTCATTGGTACTTGGCAATCGCGCGCTGAAGCTAACCGCGAATTGTGGGCGAGTTATGCAGTGCCAGATGCAAATACCGCTGTGCCTAAAGCGCGCTGGTTAACGCCAGTGGATAGCGGCGGCAACATGGATATTGAGGTTTGCTCAAGCCCCATTCTTGCCTCTAAAACCTTGGAATACAGTTTGTGGGATAAATGTTGCGGTGCAGTTGTGACTTCCGCAACCTTAACTGCACTTGGTAATTTTCAACGTTTTCAAATGCGCGCTGGCACGCCGAATCAAGCGAATTATCAAGTGGTTCCTAGCCCCTTTAATTTTGCGCAAGCGACTTTAGAAATTCCAGCATTTGCGGTGGATGCTAGCAATGCCGATGTACACACCATTTCGCTGATAGATCATTTGCCGAAATTGCTCGATAAAAAAGAAGGCAGCTTAGTGCTCTTCTCATCGCGCCGACAAATGCAAGAAGTCTATGACGAAATGCCAGATAGCGTGCGCGATTTAATTTTAATTCAAGGCGATAACTCTAAGCAGGAAATGCTCGCGCAGCACAAGCGTAAAATTGACGACGGCGAGGGCAGTATTTTATTTGGCCTCGCGAGTTTTTCTGAAGGTGTGGATTTACCCGGCGATTATTGTCGTCATGTAATTATTGCGAAGCTGCCATTTGCGGTGCCGGATGATCCCATCGAGTCTGCATTGTCCGAATGGGTGGAGTCGCGCGGCGGTAATCCGTTTATGGATATCACTGTGCCTGATGCTTCATTAAAATTAGTGCAAGCGTGTGGGCGCCTGTTGCGCACGGAAACCGACTCCGGAAAAATCAGTTTGTTGGATCGCCGAATTTTGACCAAACGCTATGGAAAAGCGATTTTGAATTCGCTGCCGCCCTTTACGCAGGTGGTGCATAAATAATACAGGTCGTTGAGTAATAATGTTGTGGTGAATTTATGTCTTTAAAACACATAGCAGTCGCAGAAATTTTAATGGACATCGAAAAAGAGCTACGCGATTTACAGTTGTGGGAATCTGAATCGCCTTCAGTAGAAGCTCTTGCCAGTACCCAGCCTTTTGCGATAGATACCTTGACCTTTCCGCAGTGGTTACAATTTATTTTTATTCCTCGCTTGTACATGATGGTTGAACAGCGCATGCCCCTGCCGAGGGTGAGTGGTGTGAAGCCCATGGCAGAAGAATATTTTAAGGTGCTCAATTTAAACAGTGCCGCGTTGATTTTACATTTAGAGCGAATGGATAATTTGTTGTCTGAATAACCCGTTTCTCGCTCCCAAGCTCCTGCTTGGGAGTGTATATCTGCATTCCCAAGCAGGAGCTTGGGAACGAGAGTGAATAATAATTTTGGAAAAACCATGACCAGCTATAAATACTCCACCGATGATCTTCTATATCTAATGGCTCGCCTGCGCGACCCGCAAACCGGTTGCCCGTGGGATATTAAGCAGGATTACGCCAGCATAGCGCCCTCTACTTTAGAAGAGGCTTATGAAGTGGTGGATGCCATTGAGAAGCAGGATTTTGTACATCTCAAAGAAGAATTAGGCGATTTATTATTTCAAGTAATTTTTTACAGTCAGCTCGGTAAAGAAGAAAACCGTTTTGATTTTGCGGGAGTGGTTTCAGATCTTGTCGAAAAGTTAGTGCGTCGCCATCCGCATGTATTTCCCGATGGAACCTTGGCGAGCAAAATCGATAATCGCCATACCTTGCCAACCGATGTAAAAGCGCGCTGGGAAGCCATTAAACAACAAGAGCGCGATAATAAGGGTTCGCAG
>CAZZEV010000216.1:0-5371 GCA_964653305.1 uncultured Cellvibrionaceae bacterium
GTCTAATGGCCGATGTAGTACGTTCGCTAGAGCGCGGTGCAGAAGGTGTAGGCTTGTACCGTACCGAAGTGCCGTTCATACTGCGTGACCGCTTCCCATCGGAAGAAGAACAGCGCGCTATTTACCGTGAGCAGTTAGCGGCCTTTGCGCCCTTGCCAGTGACCATTCGTACTTTGGATATCGGCGGCGATAAAGCTCTGCCGTATTTCCCCATCGAAGAAGATAACCCCTTCCTCGGTTGGCGCGGTATTCGTGTGACTTTGGATCACCCTGAGATTTTCCTCGCCCAAGTGCGAGCCATGATCAAGGCTAGTGAAGGCTTGGACAACCTGCGTATTTTGCTGCCGATGATTACCAACGTGCCAGAAATGGAAGCGTCTAAAGCCTTAATCACTCGCGTTTACAACGAGTTGGTCGAAGAGGGCTACAAAGTTAAAATGCCACCCGTTGGTGCAATGATCGAAGTGCCTGCAGCGGTTTACCAAGCGCGCGAGCTGGCGGCCTTGTCAGACTTTTTATCCATCGGCAGTAACGACCTTACCCAATACTTACTTGCGGTTGACCGCAACAATGCCCGCGTGGCAGATCTGTATCAAGCCTTCCACCCTGCCGTTTTGCGCGCCTTGCAACAGGTTGTTCAGGCGGCTCATGCCGAAGGTATTAGCGTGAGTATTTGTGGCGAGCTGGCAGGCGACCCAGGTGCAGCAATTCTGTTGATGGCCATGGGTTTCGATACGCTCTCTATGAGTGCCACCAACTTGCCCAAGGTGAAATCGGTTATTCGTGGTATTAGTTTCGTCTTGGCGAAAGATTTATTGGCTGAAGTGATGACCATGAGTAACGCCGATCTAATCCTCGAGCGTGTAGAGCAAGCGTTGAGTGATGCTGATGTAACGCGTCTGATCCGCCCTTTGGGCTCGGATGATTTTGAAGAGTAATCTGCTCCTTTTGGTGTTCTGCTGGTAGGAGCGGCTTTAGCCGCGAAACTTGTTTTGTACCGCTATCGCGGCTAAAGCCGCTCCTACAAAAATCTACGGTCTTCATATGCTCCAATTTCCCAATTTTGATCCCATTGCCGTCTCCATTGGCCCCTTTAATATTTTAGATAAAACCCTCGGTCCACTGGACGTTCACTGGTACGGCATCATGTATATGCTGGCCTTTCTGTCTGCGTGGATGATTGCGCTTTATCGTTGCGGAAAACCCCATTCGCCCATCACAAAAGTGGAAGTTGAAAACCTTGTCACTTATGGTGCTTTTGGGGTGATTTTGGGTGGGCGTGTCGGCTATGTGATTTTCTATAATTTCGACCGTTGGATGAGCGATCCACTCTGGTTATTTCGCATCTGGGAAGGCGGCATGTCTTTTCACGGCGGCTTGATCGGTGTGATTATCGCCATGTATGTTTACGCCACTCGTATTCGTGTGCCTTATTTGGCGTTAATGGATTTTGTTGCACCTATAGTACCGCTCGGTTTAGCGTTTGGTCGGTTGGGTAATTTTATTGGGCAAGAGTTGTGGGGGCGTGTGGCCGATGTCCCCTGGGCGATGGTCTTCCCCAAAGCGGGTGATCCCGCCGGCGTTGCTCGTCATCCATCGCAGCTGTATCAGGCGACGCTGGAAGGCGTAGTGATGTTCATAGTACTTTTCTGGTTCTCCGCTAAACCGCGCCCACGCGGTGCAGTGGCTGGGTTATTTTTGGTGCTCTATGCCTGCTTCCGCACCATCGTTGAGAACTTCCGTGAGCCTGATATGGGTATTGGTTTGGTGTTCGGCGTGATTACTCGTGGTCAACTTTTGTCTGCGCCCATGTTTATTCTGGGTGCTGGCTTGCTCTGCTATGGGTACTATTTGGAGCGTAAAAAGCAAATGGCGCTCGCTATTAATAAGAATGAGATTCAACAATGAAACAATATTTAGATTTAGCCCAGCGCATCATCGATGAAGGCACCTGGATTGCAAACAGCCGCACCGGCAAGCGCTGCTTGACCCTGATTAATGCCGACCTGACTTACGATGTTGCGGGTAATAAATTCCCCATCATTACTACTCGTAAAAGTTATTGGAAAGCCGCTATCGCTGAGTTGCTGGGCTATATCCGCGGCTACGATAACGCCGCACAATTTCGCGCCTTGGGCACCAAAACCTGGGACGCCAATGCCAATGAAAATGCTGTTTGGTTGGCTAACCCAGTACGCAAAGGCGCAGATGACATGGGGCGCGTCTACGGTGTGCAAGGTCGCGCTTGGTTAAAGCCGAGTGGTGGGACAATCGATCAACTGCAAAAAATTGTTGATGATCTTTCTAAGGGGGTTGATGACCGCGGCGAGATATTATCCTTTTATAACCCAGGCGAATTCGATTTAGGTTGCCTGCGCCCCTGCATGCATACCCATACATTTTCACTGCTGAATGACACTCTTTACTTAACCAGCTATCAACGCTCTTGTGATGTTCCGCTGGGTTTAAATTTCAACCAAATTCAAGTGTTTGCTTTACTGGCATTAATGGCACAAATTACTGGTCACAAGCCGGGTTTGGCGTATCACAAAATTGTTAACGCCCACATTTATGAAGACCAGCTACCGCTGATGCGCGATGTACAATTAACGCGCGAGCCCTTCGAGTCACCGTCATTAATTATCAACCCCGATATTAAATCGTTGAGAGATTTGGAGACGTGGGTGACCATGGATGATTTTGAGGTGCAGGGGTACCAACACCACGACCCCATACAATACCCATTTTCTGTTTAGTCGATCACATAATCTGATGGGTTGCGGGGCTACTCTAGTGGCCCCTATTTAAACCCAGTAATTTCCTCGCGTAGATACTTTTATGAAGCTCTCCCTCATAGTTGCAACAGGGCACAACAATGTCATTGGCCGCAATAACGAACTGCCATGGCACCTACCGCAAGATTTAAAATACTTTAAATCGGTTACCCTTGGAAAGCCGATTATTATGGGGCGCAAGACCTTTGAATCGATTGGGAAACCGCTACCGGGGCGCACCAATATTGTGGTGACTCGCCAAAAAAATTGGAGTTTCGCAGGGGTCCTTGTCGCTAAAAGCGTGAAAGAAGCTTTGGAGTTCGGCCAACAATTTCGCAACGAACAAGGCAAGCTGGCAGAAGAGATTATGGTGATTGGTGGCGCAGAAATTTATCGCCACGCGCTCGAAGTTGCAGATCGCATTTATCTTACGCGAATTGATGTAACAGTTGAAAAGGGCGACGCTCATTTTCCTGAGTTGGCGGTGAATGAATGGAAACTGGTTTCTGAGTTGGCGGGCGACAGCGATGCAAGTTTGCCGCATAAGTTTTTAGTCTACGAGCGCATTTAATTTTTCTGAATCACCAACTGAACACTACCTACTTTAAAGCCAAATTTAGTCAGTGTTGACTCGTTCAGCACTGTATTTGAGTCTACTAGCCACATCCAATCGTCTACGCGTAAATTAATCGTTGAGTTGTTGTACTGTACAGCCAAGACATAATTCAAATTAATTGCATTGCCCGCAAATTCACCTTCGCCAACTCCGATCACATCACCTGCAGTTGCGTTGAACTTCGCTTGGGAAGTTGGCGATAATTTCCAAATGCGATATTGAATTTCGCCGTCATCAAAAATGAATTTTTCGTCGAGCGTTCCAACACGATTTTCCCAGTAAGCTTTTATGGTCGCATTGAAATAGCGCGTCACCTTACCTGAGCGATCTTTCACCACCCCGTGAGCGGTTAAGTTACCGTTAAAAAATTCTTGCGGAATAAGTTTGGGGGTGTTTTTGCTGTAATCGTTAACCGACGTGCTAGCGCAGGCGCTGAGTGTGAGTAAGATGCTGCATGCAAGCGCAGTGAAGGATAGGTGTTTCATAAAAACCTCAAGTGTTAAACATCGAGGTTTCTACGGAGATAAGTGCGGTTTGGATTGATTCACTAACTTTTGAGATATTATTCCCAAGTCAGTTTGTTTTCTGGCTTGTATTCCAAGTGTTTTCTAACTTCTAGGATAAGTTCATTTTGCGCGACTGTCGGTGAGCTTTCTTCGCCTGCGACTTTGTGTAGCATTTCTATGAGTGTTGCAATATGGTTTGGTTTAAAGGCTGCTTTGCAGGGTTCTAATATCAAACGCACTTCGGGAATAATATTATCTACATCTTTTAATAGATAAGACGAGGTCGCATAAAGTTCATTGGCAACTTTTTCGGTAATAGAAAACTCAGTGATAAATAATTGAATCACTAAATGTTTTAGTTCGCGGGTAATTTCGCCATCCAGTTTTGCTGTAGCTACTAATAGCAGTGCGGCGGCCTCCATTGGATTTTCAATTAAGTGAATGGGTTTGGTGTTGATCTGGTTCATCCATTTGCGGCGGCGAAACCAATAAAAGGGGTTAAACGCGTTTAGGTTAACGCCAGAGGTGTGCAAGCGGTAGAGGCCCCAAAGGACACCCGTTAATGCGGTTAAAATGGCTATGATCATTCCTTCCTGTCCTTCTGTTAAAAAGCCTTCTACTAAAAAGCCAAGGCAATTTTGGTTGCCTTGGCTTTATGGATTTTATTGCTGTATTAATCCAGTTTACTTAAGTCCCTTACCGCACCTTTATCTGCACTGGTTGCCAACATGGCGTAGGCTTTTAGTGATGCAGAAATTTTGCGTGGGCGAACTTCGGTTGGTTTCCAAGCCAAAGCGCCTTTAGCATTTTCTGCAGCGCGGCGTGCATCCAACTCACTATCGGTTAGCGCCACATTGATGCTGCGATTGGGAATATCGATACGAATAATATCGCCAGTTTTTACCAAGCCAATTGCGCCGCCAGCGGCTGCTTCAGGTGATACGTGACCGATAGACAGACCTGATGTTCCGCCAGAAAAACGACCATCCGTTAAAAGCGCGCAAGCTTTGCCCAAACCTTTGGATTTCAAATAGCTGGTGGGGTAAAGCATTTCTTGCATGCCGGGGCCACCTTTGGGGCCTTCGTAGCGAATCACTACCACATCGCCTTCTTTTACTTTGCCGTCCAAAATATCGGCTACCGCTTTGTCTTGGCTTTCCACCACATATGCCTTGCCTTCAAACACCCAGCAACTTTCATCCACACCAGAGGTTTTTACTACGCAACCATCGAGGGCAATATTGCCTTTGAGTACAGCCAATCCGCCTTCTTTGCTGTAGGCGTGTTCAACAGAGCGAATGCAACCTTCTGCTCGGTCGCCATCCAGAGTCGGCCAGCGGGTGGCTTGGCTAAATGCAACTTGAGTTGGGATGCCTGCAGGGCCAGCTTTATAGAAAGTCGCCACGGCTTCAGATGAAGTGCTGATGATGTCCCACGTATCCAACGCTTCTTGGAAGGTTTTGCTGTGCACGGTG
>CAZZEV010000217.1:0-5032 GCA_964653305.1 uncultured Cellvibrionaceae bacterium
AGGAGGGTGATATTCAAACCCTGCAACAGCTCACTCGCTTCCTCGGCCCGGGCAAGACCTTTTGTGCCCATGCCCCAGGTGCAATGGAACCACTACAAAGTGCGTTGAAATTCTTCCCTGCGGAATTCGCCAAGGGTATCAAGCTATAAAAGTACGGGCATAAACCGTAAAACAGTATTCATTTTCGCGAGGTGATCTTTGATCACCTTAAACTTTAAATCCGTTAATTCTCTCCATTATTGGTGGGTCACTTTAACGGTAACGACCTTAAAGAAAGGTAAGACGCAGAATGGCGACCATTCACGTAGACGGTAAGACATACGATGTTAAAGGTTCAGACAACCTCCTTGAGGCGTGTTTGAGTCTTGGCCTCGATATCCCCTATTTTTGCTGGCACCCAGCTTTAGGTTCTGTTGGCGCTTGTCGTCAATGTGCTGTTAAGCAATTCAACGACGAAAACGACACTCGCGGTCGTTTGGTTATGTCGTGCATGACGCCAGCAAACGATAAGACCTATATCGCGATTCAAGACGAAGAAGCAAAATCGTTTCGCAAAAGTGTCGTTGAATGGTTGATGACCAATCACCCACACGATTGCCCAGTGTGTGCTGAAGGCGGTCATTGTCATTTGCAAGATATGACAGTCATGACTGGCCACAATACCCGTCGCTATAGATTCACCAAGCGCACCCACGTTAACCAAGACCTAGGCCCATTCGTGAATCACGAAATGAACCGTTGTATCGCTTGCTATCGTTGTGTTCGCTACTATGACGATTACGCCGGCGGCAAAGATTTCGGCGTCTACGGCGCACATGACAACGTCTATTTCGGTCGCCCTGAAAGCGGCGATTTGGAAAGCGAGTTTTCTGGCAACTTAACTGAAGTTTGTCCAACCGGTGTATTCACCGACAAAACCCACGCAGATCACTATACCCGTAAGTGGGATATGCAATTTGCGCCAAGTGTTTGTCAAAGCTGCTCTGTAGGTTGTAACACCAGCCCCGGTGAGCGTTATGGTGAAATTCGTCGTATCGAAAACCGTTTTAACGGTGCAGTAAATCAGTATTTCCTCTGCGATCGTGGCCGTTTTGGCTATGGTTTTGTAAACCGTGAAGATCGCCCAACGGCGCCACGTTTAGCAAATAGTTCTGATGTTTTCACCATTGATTCTGCGCTAGATAAAGCGGCTGATTTATTGCGCGGCGCAAAACGTGTTGTAGGTATTGGCTCGCCACGCGCATCACTCGAAACAAACTTTGCGCTAGCTTCACTGGTTGGTGCTGGCAATATTTCTTACGGCGTTTCTGCTGAAGAACAAGCGCTCAATAGCTTGGTTTATAAAGTATTGAAAGAGGGCAGTGTTACTACTCCAAATCTTCGTGATATCGAAAAAGCTGATGCTGTGTTGGTGTTGGGTGAAGACATTACCCAAACTGCACCACGCGTTGCATTAGCTGTGCGTCAAGCTGCAAAAACTCTTGCTTTGAAAATGGCAGCTGCCAAGAAAGTTCCTGAGTGGAACGCTGCTCCTATTAAAAATATCGTGCAGTCTGAAAAAAGCCCAGTTCATATCGCAAGCGTTGCCGCTACCCGTTTGGATGATATTGCGGCTTCAACCTCGCGCACATCTGCAGCAGACATTGCACGTTTAGGTTTTGCGGTTGCACATATTATTGATTCATCATCTCCAGCGGTTGATGGTTTGTCTGCCGAGCAAAATGCTCAAGCACAATCCATTGCTGACAGTTTGTTAGCTGCTGATAAGCCTTTGGTTATTTCCGGCACCGGTTTGAAATCACAATCCGTAATCCAAGCGGCTGCCAACATTGCTTATGCGCTAAAAGGTCGCGGTAAAGATGTTGGTGTTGCGCTGACCTTGCTCGAAGCTAACAGTTTGGGTACTGCATTATTAGATGCGCAAAGCGGCGAGTCAGTTGAAGCTATTTTGACCGCAGTTCGCGATGGTGCTGCTGATACTTTGGTTGTGGTAGAGAATGATCTCTATCAACGAGCGCCTTCTGAATTGGTAGATGCCGCATTGAAAGCCGCGAAAGTGGTTCTCGTGTTAGATCACCAAGCAACTCCAACGGTTGATAAAGCTAGCTTCGTATTGCCCGCCGCAAGTTTTGCTGAAGGCGACGGCACCTTGGTTAATATGGAAGGCCGTGCTCAACGCTTCTTCCAAGTGTTTGATGCCTCTTACTACAAACCTGAACAATTAGTTCGTGAAGGTTGGCGTTGGTTGCATGCAATACAATCGACTTTGGAAAATAAAGCAGTTGATTGGACTGTTCTGGATGACGTGACTGCGAATTTGGCGAGTGCAAACAGCGTTTTATCTGCAATTGCTCAAGCCGCACCAGATTCCAAATTGCGTATCCACGGCTCACGCATTGCCCGTGAACCGCGTCGATATTCTGGCCGCACATCTATGCGTGCCAACCAATCTGTGCACGAAATACGTCAGCCTCAAGATCAAGACTCTGCAATGTCTTTCTCTATGGAAGGTATTTCTGGCCCAACCAATAATTCGCAATTGATTCCGTTTGCGTGGGCACCGGGTTGGAACTCTCCATCTGCATGGAACAAGTTCCAAGATGAAGTTGGTGGCAGTTTGCGCGCTGGTGATCCAGGTGTGCGCTTGATCGAAGCATCTGAGTCGGCGCAATATTTCACTGCAGTTCCTGCTGCAACTTCAGGTTTGCAATCAGCTCCGCTCTACCACCTTTATGGTAGTGATGAGCAATCATCGCGCGCTGAAGTTGTTGCAACTCGAGTGCCTACAAACTATGTATCTGTTTCTACTGCAGATGCAAAAAGCCAAAGCTTAGTTGATGGTCAAAATGCAGAAGTGGTTGTAGGCGGTTCCATCTTTGTTGCACCGGTAAAGATCTCTGCAGATTTAGCCGCTGGCGTAGTTGGCATACCGGTTTTGGCGGGGCTTCCAAAGCTTGCATCTGGTTTGGCGGTTAGCCTCAAAGGGGGTGTGTAATGTCAATTTTCACTCCCGAAATTTTGGCCATCATTTTACCGGTGTTCAAATCACTGGTTGTGTTATTCGGTGTGGTTATCTGTGCAGCATTTTTGAGTTTTGTCGAGCGTCGTATGTTGGCGCTTTGGCAAGATCGCTACGGTCCAAACCGAGCTGGCCCGTTTGGTTTGCTTCAGTTACCCGCTGACATGATCAAAATGTTCATGAAGGAAGACTGGACTCCGCCATTTGTGGATAAGCTGACTTTCTGGTTAGCGCCAGCAATTGCAATGAGCTTGTTGTTGTTGTCCTTTGCTATTGTTCCGATTATTCCGGGCTGGGTAGCAGCCGATCTGGATATCGGCCTCCTGTTCTTCTTTGCTATGGCCGGCTTGGCTGTGTATGCCGTAATGTTTGGCGGCTGGTCATCGAACAACAAGTATGCTCTTTTGGGTGGTGTTCGTGCGACGGCGCAAACTGTCAGTTATGAAGTTTTCATGGGCTTGTCGCTCATGGGAGTTGTTGCTATCACTGGCTCTTTCAACATGACTGAGATAGTTAACGCTCAAAAGGATTGCTGGTTTGTGATCCCACAGATATTGGGTTTCCTTACATTTGCAGTTGCCGGTATTGCAGTAACACACCGTTCTCCATTCGATGCCCCTGAAGCTGAACAAGATCTCGCGGCGGGCTACCACACTGAATACTCCGGTTTGAAGTGGGGGATGTTCTTCGTAGGCGAATACATTGGTGTTGTTCTGGTTTCTGCACTGATCACTGTATTGTTCTTCGGCGGTTGGTTGCCACCCTTTGAATGGTCTGTATTCAATTACGTACCGGCGTTCTTCTGGTTCGCGATCAAAACAGCATTTTTTATCATGATGTTTATTCTAGTTAGGGCTGCCTTGCCACGCCCTCGTTATGACCAAATCATGGATTTCGGTTGGCGCGTTTGCTTGCCAATCACGCTTGTTAACCTAGTGGCTACTGCAGCGGTAGTGCTGCTGTTAGATCAGTCTGCTGCTTAAGGTTGAGGTACAGAAATGATTAAACTTATAAAAGGTACATACACGCAATTCCGCAGTTTGTGGATGGTGTTTTCCCACGCATGGCGTAAGCGCGATACGATTTTGTATCCTGAACAAATGCCCTATGTTCCACCACGCTACCGCGGCCGCATTATTCTCACCCGTGATCCCGATGGTGAAGAGCGTTGTGTTGCTTGTAACTTGTGTGCGGTTGCTTGCCCAGTTGGCTGTATTTCTTTGCAAAAAGCCGAACGTGAAGATGGTCGTTGGTTTCCGGAGTTTTTCAGAATCAACTTTTCACGTTGTATTTTCTGCGGTATGTGTGAAGAAGCTTGCCCTACAACAGCAATTCAATTGACACCCGATTTTGAAATGGCTGAATTCAAGCGTCAAAACTTGGTGTATGAGAAAGAGCACTTGCTTATTTCTGGCCCGGGTAAATACCCAGACTATAACTTCTATCGCGTTTCTGGTTTGGCGATTGCCGGCAAGCCAAAAGGTGGTGCGCAAAACGAAGCACAACCTGTAAACGTGAAGAGCCTTTTACCATAACCAAGCACAGGATAAAGACGTGACAGCATTAGCTTTTTATCTCGCCGCTGCGATAGCGATTGTTGCTTCGGTAAGAGTAATTACTAACACCAATCCGGTACACGCGTTGTTGTACTTGGTTGTATCGCTGCTTGCCGTAGCGATGATATTTTTTACATTAGGTGCGCCTTTCGCTGCCGCACTTGAAATGATTGTGTACGCGGGTGCCATCATGGTGCTGTTCGTGTTCGTGGTTATGATTCTGAACCTCGGTGCAGTTATCGACGACCAAGAAAAGAAATGGCTATCGCCACGCGCTTGGATCGGTCCATCTTTCCTTTCATTGGCACTTTTGGCTGAATTGGTATACATCATTAAGCCTAATCTTGAAACCATGATTACTGTTACGACAGTAGGTCCAAAAGAGGTGGGCATTGCATTGTTCGGCCCATACGTTTTAGCTGTAGAACTCGCGTCTATGCTGCTTTTAGCTGCTATG
>CAZZEV010000217.1:5042-5356 GCA_964653305.1 uncultured Cellvibrionaceae bacterium
GATGCAGATAAAGACGATAAGGAGAGCAAAGATGCTTAATGCAATTTCTCTTAATGCGATCCCAATGGAGCATGGCCTTGCTTTAGCGGGTATTCTCTTTGTGATTGGTTTGGCAGGCGTACTAATTCGTCGCAACCTTTTGTTTGTATTAATGAGCATTGAAATCATGATGAATGCCTGTGCTTTGGCATTTGTCGTTGCTGGTGCTCGCTGGGTGCAGCCAGACGGCCAAATTATGTTTATTTTAATTTTGACCTTGGCCGCTGCTGAAGCTGCGATTGGCTTGGCAATTGTTATTCAACTTTACCGTCGCT
>CAZZEV010000218.1:0-5348 GCA_964653305.1 uncultured Cellvibrionaceae bacterium
AGGGGAACATGGAGAGGCAGTAGAATTTCTCTTTGCTGCGGTCTTCAACGACTTTGAAGCTCTGGTTGGCATCCCAATATTCTTGGGCATCGGCTTCGACTTGGGCGGGAATGTATTGCTCTTGCATGTGGCTCTCTTGTATTTAACTCTTTTGAATTTAACGGGGCGGCCTATACTGAATATGGCTAGAAATAAATAAGGCGGTGATTATAGAGGCTGTACTGCTTGCTGGGTATAAATATCTTTGGAGCGGTTGTTATGAAAAATCTATTAAGTTCGTATCATGCAAAACCTTGGGGCTATCAAGAAAGTCCTCAGGAATATTTACTGGCGTTAGAAGAGGGCAGTTCGGTATCAGCCTTGTCTCAAGGTGTCTATCATCAAGTGGAAGACTGGGTTGCGCTGGAGTTAACTGCGGAACAGATGCTTAGCAATGAGGTTGGCACTCTAAGTACTTATGTTGCGGGCGATGCCAAACAAATATGGGAGGCAATTAAAGATAGCCTTCTCCCCTACGAATTAGCCACTGGGCATTTCTTGCTGCGTGCGGCTGATCCTACTCAAGTTGAATGGTTGCAAGGTCATTGGTGGAATGGGCGAGAGGATTTGCAGCACTAATTGGGAAGATTCATTGTGTTGATGGCCTCAAATCACATTAACTGAAGTGTCTTATGGTTTATCTTTGCACTGTAGTTGGAGCGATTGTTTTAATCGCTCTTTTAATATACGGCCCATATCGGGCTTTCTTGGTTTTAACTAAAAAAATAAAAGGTTAAATTTATGCAAATGGAAAATTTTACGCAGAGAAGCTTTGTTAGAAGTGCAGTGTTAATCGTTGTTGGTTTGTTTATATTTATGTTGGCGCTTGGTGGGTTCTACACGGTGGACCAAGGTGAGCAAGCCGTTGTCCTTCGCTATGGCGCAGCCATAAAAGCTACTGGGCCAGGCCTCAATTTTAAGCTGCCGCTTATCGATGAAGTAAAGCGTATTTCAACTCAGACACGGAAAGTAAGTTACACGAAAATTCATACATACTCACGCGATCAGCAGCCCGCCGAGCTTAGCATTAGCATTAACTATCGAATGCCTTCTGACATGTCGATTAAGATTTATGAGTCATATGGGGGTGAGGCCCAAATGATTGACAGGCTCATTACTCCAAGGATGAACCAGGAGCTAAAAAACGTATTCGGCCAATATAATGCCGTAACCGCCATTCAAGAGCGAGCAAAGTTAAACACAGATGTTCTCAATGCAATTACTGAAAAAATGACCAAGGAAGTTATTATAGAAAGCATACAAATTGAAAATATCGATTTCTCTGCTTCGTATGAAAAGAGTATCGAGGAAAGGATGCTTGCTGAAGTTGAGGTTCAAAAAGTAAAACAAAACTGGGAGCGCGAGAAAATTCAAGCTGACATTGTTGTGACTAAAGCTAAAGCCGAGGCTGACGCTATCCGGCTGCGCGGTGACGCTGAAGCTGCTGCTATCGCGGCAAGGGGTAAAGCATTGCGAGACAGTCCTGACTTGGTTGCGCTTACTCAGGCCGAAAAGTGGAACGGCGTTTTGCCAACGCAGATGATTCCATCGGGTGCCCTGCCTATTATCGGATTGGGTAAGTAAATGAGCGCGCCATGAGGTCCGCATCGAATAGCGATAGCCCCATGGCGCCAAGTTACGCCCGACGCTTGTTTTCCTGAGCTTGTTTCTAATGGTGGCAATCGCGATTATGGCCACCTAAGTAGTTGTAAAGAGTATTGCAGTGAGAGTGCTATGTTTAAATCTACTATTTGCTGGCTTTGCCGCCAGTTTATCCTTTGCTTATTATTCGCTTTTTCGTTTATTTCCGGAGCATTTGCTGCTGTGAATGATTTACCGCAATCCCCCCTGTATTTGTGGGCCGAAAAGCCCTTGGTTAGCCCTGACCGCGAAGTGTTTAAAGACCAGCGTATCTATTATGTTGATAACCCCAGTATGAAACCCTTTTGGCCTGAACCGGCAATCGCTAACGGTACCTCAGTAGTGATTTTTGCGGGTGGCGGTTATGTGCGTTTGGCGATTGATAATGAAGGCTATGATCTCGCCCGCTGGTTGAACACCCGCGGTGTTACCGCCTTTGTGGTTAAGTACCGCATGAAAGAATACGGTTTTCCTGCGCCTTTGTTGGATGGCCAGCGCGCAGTGCGGTTGGTGCGTAAAAGCGCTAAAGACTGGGGGTTAGACCCCAATAAAATCGGTGTAATTGGTTTTTCGGCAGGCGGTCATTTGGCGGCGAGTGTGACCACACGCTTTGATTTTGTCGCCGATAAAGCTGACCCTTTGTTGGCGATTAGTGCGCGCCCGGACTTTGCGGTTTTGGGGTATCCGGTGATCAGTTTTGAAGGCGAGTCTGCTCACTCTGGCTCACGTAAATCGCTCTTGGGTGAAAACCCCGACTCTGCTTTGGTGCACGAAAATTCTCTGCAATTTCAGGTGAATGCAACAGTGCCACCGGTATTTTTGTTTCATGGCGTTGCTGACCAAGCCGTCCCGGTCGCCAATAGTCTTATGTTTTTTAACGAAGTGCTGAAGTACAACAAGCAATCGGAATTGCATCTCTACCAAAGCAATATCCACGGTGTGGGTATGGTGCAAGGGCAGGGTTCAATCTCCAGTTGGACGCAAGCGCTTGAGTTATGGATGAAACAAAATAGTTGGATGAAGTAAGAGATGTTTTCACTAGGCTGGGAGCACCCAGCCTAGTGAAATAAATCCAGCAGGGTTTACTTTTGCCCAATCGCTGAATTAACAAATTTAATTGTTTCTTCGAGCGTTTGTAATCGTGTTTCACTCTCTTGCAAGTAGTGATTCTCCTTGACGAGCTCAACAAATTTAACCTGTTTCCCCGCTGATTTAAGCGCAGAATTCATTTTTTCAGACTGTTTGATGGGAACGGTTTTGTCATTTTCTCCATGAATTAACAATACCGGTGCTTTGAAGTTTTGTGCAAAGCTTTCAGGTGATGCTGCGGCTAGCGCTGCGTTATCTATTTCCCCGTTAGCGAATTGTTTTTTCCAATAGCTAACGGCGGAACTTTTTCCGCCTCTCTCCATTTTTGACCAGCTTAAAAAGGATTTGAGGTCGCTAACTCCCGCAATAGCCACTACACATTTATAAAGATCTGGCGTAAAGGCTCCACCGGCCAATGCGGCGTAACCACCATAGCTACTGCCAACAATACAAACTCTATTTGGGTCAGTGATGCCTTTTTTAACGGCAAAGCTCAATGCATCGGTAATATCATCCTGCATTTTTTTACCCCACTCGCCATAGCCCGCTTGGATATGTTTCAAGCCAAAACCATCTGAGCCGCGAAATTGCGGTTGAATAACTAGGTAGCCATTGTCGGCAAAAGCTTGGGCCTCATAATCAAAACCAATCGTATCGTGTGATTCGGGGCCGCCGTGAGGCAAGATGATGGTGGGCAAATTTTTCATTGCGCCAACCTTATCTTTGGGGATCGTTAGTAATGCGGGAATTTTTAAACCATCGCGTGCAGCAAAAGTCACCTTTCCTGTGGGGTGTAAATCTTCAGGTTTTATATTGGGGCGAGATGACGTAAGAAATTGGGCTTCTTTGCCTTCAGAAAACAAATAGTATTCGCCTGGAAAGTTAGAGCCTGATACGTATACGACAAGGTGCTTCCAGTCTTCGCTGAAGTCGCTCAAGTAGACAGATTGCTCAGGGAATTTAGCCATAATATCTTTCATGCGCTGGTTGAGCTGCGGGTTAAAAAAATGATAGCTGGGCGTAAACCCTGAGTAACGCACCCCATAAACCACGCGCTGAAAGCTTTTAATTGTCCCCTCGATGTCTGCGTCATCTCTCCCAAACATGGGTTCAGAAAAACTTCCGTCAGCGAGCGACATGGTGTAATAAGCCACGCGACCTGTTTTTTCGTTAGTATCCAATACGACTAGCGACTTGAAGTCAGGTGTTACGCCTACAAAGCTTTTTTCACGTATTTCTACGGTTTCTTTAAAAATATCCGTCCATTCGTCATTTTTGCGAACACGTACGCGATGAAGATTACTTTTTTGTTCATAGTTAAGTTGAGCTAATACAGTGCCTTTATTGTCCACAAAAAAGTCGTAGGTAGAATTCGTTCCCTTGCTGTAAACCCAGGGCGCCTTCTTCTCTTTTAGATTTACTCTCAGTAGTGAGTAATCAGGGTTTTCGAGCTTTTCTCCCGAGAAACTTGGGCTGGTCTTTTGCTCAAAGCTATAAGCAGGCATATAGGCAAACTGTCCGTCTGGAGATAGACCAATAAGGCTGCCAAGGCCAGTTTGCCCTTTAATAACAGGCGCTTCTCCGGGAACAAGAAGTTGTCGTATTGATTTATCAGTTAGGTTGTAAAGAAATGCGGTGCTTACATCGTGAAAGCCCAAAAAACCGTCTATTTTTTTATACTCAGAGGCGGTTAGTACAAGTTGCTCTTCGTTAAGAAAATACACACTTTGTGGCTGAATCTCCTTTACATCGATATTAGCGATTTGTTTGTGAGAAGAGATGGAGATAATGGATAGTCTATCGTACTCGCTGGTGACCTTGCGAAAGGCAACGAGGTCACTGCTGGGTGATATGGCGATGGACTGAATTTCCGGTAAGGTGCCGTAGTCTTTGAGAGTAGGCTTTGCTTGAGCGGTATTGATGCTTATAAATGCGCTGAAAATTGCTAAAAGCCCAGTAATTCGAGCGAATGATCTCTTCATGTTGAAAGTTCCTAGTTTCCGTTTATTGTTGTCCAATTGACGATGCGTCCCCGCAATAGTAGCTGAAGTTGATTCAGGGTTGGTTGGCTAGGATTGGAAAATGAGCGTTTGCATACATCCTGCAATATTATGTCTTGCCTAAGATTAGTGATTTGGCATACAATCCGCGTCCCTGAAAACAGGTATACGACGCTAGTCACAAATGCCCAAGCACATCGCTAAGCTACTTCGTGTCGTCCGAATGTTCATTGGAGCAAAGTAATGAGTTTGTATGCAATTTTTGAAAGCGGTGGCAAACAACATCGCGTAGTGGTAGGTGAAACCCTTAAACTCGAAAAAATCGAATTCGCCACTGGCGGCACTGTAACTTTCGACAAGGTTTACCTTGTTGCAAACGGCGAAGACATCAAGATTGGTGCTCCCGTAGTAGCTGGCGCTACCATTACTGCTGAAGTTATCGCTCAAGGCCGTGCTGACAAAGTGAAGATTGTTAAATTCCGTCGTCGTAAGCACTCTATGAAGCGTCAAGGTCACCGTCAATGGTTCACCGAAGTTAAAATTACCGGTATCAACGGTTAATACCCCCTTCAATTTATT
>CAZZEV010000219.1:0-5337 GCA_964653305.1 uncultured Cellvibrionaceae bacterium
GTAGGGTATGGTTGGTTTGATCCAACAGCGGCGCGCGATAAACTTCATAGCTATCGCCAAGATTAACCTTGATAGGTTGTTGCGGTGGAGGCACAGAAACACAACCAGTTAAAACGATTGATGCAGCGATAGCTTGGAGAGCGGTAAATATCTTCATAAAAAGTCCGTTAATTGATTAAAATTTGCAATAGTTCAATGTGTTATTAGAGTTATTCTTCTGCCATTACCTCCTTTTGGTTTTAAGTGATGCGCTAATTATTCTAAAACGTATTCACAAACAACTGCTCTACTTTTTCCCTCGCCCAAGGTGTTTTGCGCAAAAACTTTAAGCTGGATTTAACGCTGGGGTCTTCTTTAAAACAACGGATATTAATGCGTTTGCCTAACTCCTCCCAACCATAATGCTCGGCGAGTTGAGTGACAATTTTTTCAAGTGTTACACCGTGGAGAGGATTGTTGCTTTGCGTGTTGTTCATAAGGATAGAGCCTAGGTTTTAGCGGCAGGTTGGTTAGGAGCGACAGGCGCTTGGCAATTATTCGCTTGACCAATACCTTTTAAATAGGCGCGGCGAATACTACCTGCAGTAATAGCGGAACTCACGGCTTTTGATTTACGCTCAGCGCCCGATAATTTGCGTACCCAATTGCGAAAAGGAACTGCACCTTCGGTTGTTTTTCGAATGGCAGAAACAGATTCATCCACCACATTGATTCGTGTAAGTAGGCTTTCGTCTTTGTCGCTTGTGGGTGTGTCTAAATCTGCCCCTAGCACTTCATTTAAATCGTTAATCTCTTTGGCGAGTGCAGTGCAGCTAGCATCTGTCGGAATAGCATAGGGATTTTTTTGGGCGTTACGCAACGGGGCTGGAATTGCAGTTTTTATTAAATTTAAATCTTTTAATGGCGTAGTAACGGCATCGCCAATTTGTTGGGGCGCATCGCTTTTGGATGTGTTTTTGTGAGTGCTACAGGCGCTTAGTAATAGGGCCAAACTTAATATGACGAGTGATTTCATGGTGTGATTGCTCTTAAGTTCTTATTGTAACCAACGGCTAACCGTCATAATGCCAGTTAGCCCAATCGTGTCTAGCCTCTTCTCTGAATTAATTTGATTTTGTGTCTTTTGTTCTCATCCAGAATTGGCAAAGTGTAATACCCGTGATCCCCGCAAGCATAAGCAACGCAAAAGGCAATGGTGTGCCCGTATAGGTTAAAGCGAGGATTGGCCCCGCTACTGCGCCGCATGCGTACCTTAAGGTGCCCGTGACTGCGCTTGCCGTGCCAGAGTGATCTGGGAAATTCATGAGTATCATGGCATCGGTGTTGGTGCTTATCATGGTTAGGCAACCTAAAAGCGGTGCGAGTAAGATTACAGTATAAAAAATCTCAAATTTTAAGATATTTACCGTACACAAAAGCGCGGCTAAGACTATGCCCGTGAACATGGCGGCGCGAACCATATAGGGCGATCCACGACGGGAAACGAAACGGCTGTTGATAAAATTCGACAACATTAAGGTGCTGATATTGATGGCAAATAAGAGACTAAATACTTGTTCGCTCACCCCAAAATATTGAATGTAAACGAATGGAATTGCCGTGAGGTAACAGAAGAAACTAAAAGATGAAAATGCAATCGTGAAAATTAATGGCCTTACACGGTGCTCAGAAAATACGGTTTTGTAACCCGACAAAAAGCTAATGGATGTTCGTGCATCTGCTGTCGTCGGCTCGGGTAAATATTTCCAAATAAAAAACAGCAGTATGGCGGAGTAACCAAATAGCACCCAAAAAATACTGTGCCATTCACTGAAATATAAAATGCCACTGCCAATGCTAGGTGCCAAAAGCGGCGCGAGCATCATAATCAATGACATATAGGACATACCCTTCGCCGTGTGCTCTTTGTAGAGGTGACGAATAATACCGGGCACTACCACGGTGGCTGCTGCACCGCAAAATGCTTGCAGTGCGCGCAAAACTAAAAACCATTCAATGCTATTCGCCCACACCAACAAAAAACTGGCTGCGGCAAAACCACTAATACCAAATAATGCCAAAGGCCTGCGCCCGAATTTATCGGCCAAGGGGCCAAACAACAACATGCCTGCGCCATAGGCCGCTAAAAAAATACTCAGCGATTGTTGCACTGTGCCTATATGCGCCTGCAAGTCTTGCGCGATACTAGGCATGGCGGGCAGGTACATATCTATCGCCAAAGGCGTAATGGCAATGGTGGCGGCTAATAAAATAATTATCCAAACAGAATGAGTTCTATCGGATGTAGTTTGATTGGGTGCAGCTGGATGCATAACGGGGGATCCTCATTAGGTTGCTATTTTAGCTGCTAATGGGGTGGTTGATTGTGCAAATTCTATGTTCTTTAAGAACTAATTTTTCGATTAAGGCTTTTTTGCAACCGCAAAAATACGCTCGGCCGGTATACGCAGTTGAGCGAGCAAATACTGACCAAATTCCAGTGAGTAGTTTTGTAATTCT
Organism: uncultured Cellvibrionaceae bacterium; assembly: GCA_964653305.1. Lineage (GTDB taxonomy): Bacteria > Pseudomonadota > Gammaproteobacteria > Pseudomonadales > Cellvibrionaceae > Cellvibrio. The sequence goes on from CAZZEV010000219.1 coordinate 2,500, forward strand.
ATTGCACGCTCCATACACAATAACCAAGCATCGCGCTCTGCTTCGCCAATGGCGAGATGCGCATGATCGCGTGGGATATTAATGCCACCGTACTTATCGTGATAGAGTTTTGGGCCACCCATCCAACCACATAAAAACAAGGTGAGTTTATCGCGCGAGCTGGTTAAATCCGCTTTGTGCATAGCGCGAATGATTTTTGCTTCGGGCAACTCATCCATAAATCGATAAAAATTATCGACGAGTGTGCGAATGCCTGCTTCTTCACCGGCAGCTTTAAATGAATTGTCGGAGAATCCGTAAAGCGGTGTGGTGGTCATATAGCTCTCTACTTTAAAAAAATATGAATTACTTTTTGCTACAAAATTCCGGTGAAATAACTTGATTGCTGGCGCTGAGTAAACTGGTGTTAATATCCAAGGTATCTTGCGTTAATTCAAACATGAATACTCCCGCAAGTTGTTGGTCAAGAATATATTGAGATTTCTTATTGACGAGATTAGGTGTCTCAAAAAACAAATTTCCTATTTTCCCAGAGTTTATATTTCCATTTTTTTGTTTTATTTTTTCTACAATTTGCTTGTGCGAATAATCTTTATTAACCCGAATATTTTTTCCATCAATAAACTCTATGCCGTATGCGGGAAATCCCACCAGTAATTTCTCTTTTTGAAAACCCCTATCTAACACGAACTTAACACTCTTTTTAAAGGTAGAATAATCTGAATGATGTCTGATCGGTGAAGATTCCCAAGCACCGGTAAAGTCATATGCCATTAGAACGGCGTAATCGAGGTGTTGCTGAATTTCAGGGAGATATTGCTCGCCGTACCAATAGCCCGCAAAAATATCCGCTGTCATTTGAATGTTTTTGGGCAGCTCAGCTCGCAATCCCGCAAGCAAGTCTACTAATTGGCGGCTTTCAATTGGGTCATTGCCTCCTTGCTGATGTACGGCTTGCTTTGTCCAATATTCCCAATCTATATCCACGCCATCTATCTTATTTGCCTTTACATATGCGGCCACGTTTTGGGTAAACAGTTTTAGGCGATCTTTATCAGCTGCAATTTTTTGAAATGCGCCGCCATAACCGACTGCCCCACCTATAGAAACCCACACTTTTTTATTTTTCTCATGTGCCAATTTAACAAGGGGATCAATGAGTTGATCCATATCTTTGGTTTCTAGGCTACCATCGGCATTGGGTAAGACAAACGTGAGCGCAATATGGGTGAACTTATCCCAAGGAATGGATTCAAGTGGTAGTTGATTCGCTGACCAAGTTGGATAAACCGCAACCACAGGCATACAGTGGATTTGCTTGGCTTCTGTGCCGGCGCAAAGCAGCAGGCCAAGCAGGCTAAACGAAAAATATAAAAAGGACTTCACAGCAAAAGCTCCTCTGCACTCGCTATTTTCTAATTTGATCTTGATCAGAAAATACGCTTACTATCAAAAAGTCTTCGTTAGACGTATTCACAATACTGTACAGATGCAGTCTGTTGAATAATTTCTTTTTGATGGTTCTGCGCGAATAATACCGAGGAGCCTACGGTGTATATTAATGTTGATGTAATGGCAATACGCAGGTAAAAGTACTGCCCTTGCCGAGTTCGCTGGTGATTTTTAATTCACCGTCATGGCGTAAAAGTACATGTTTCACAATTGCCAAGCCTAACCCCGTACCGCCGGTGGCGCTGTTGCGGCTGGCATCCACGCGATAAAAACGCTCTGTTAGACGCGGTAAATGTTTACTGTCGATACCGGGGCCATTGTCGGTGACAGAAAAATAAACGTGATTGGAATCTTTCCATAAATGTAAATCAATCACGCCATTCTCGGGCGTATATTTCACCGCGTTAATAGCAAGATTAGAAAAGGCGCTGTGAATTTCTTTTTCATTGGCGAGAATGCTAATAGGTTCATCGCATTGCAAACGAATAGTTTGTTGCTTGTCGTTACCGAGCGCTTCTGCTTCATTTTTAATAGAGATTAACAGTGGCTCTAATTCCAATTCTCTTTGATTGTGCCCAGCTTCGGTAGTTTCTAATTTTGATAAGACCAACAAATCATTAATGAGTAATGACATGCGTTTGCCTTGCTGCAAAATCTGTTGCAGGGGTTTTTCCCATGCGGGTGTTTTGTTGTTATCTGAAATGGTTTCTATATAGCCGTTGATCACCGTGAGAGGCGTGCGTAACTCGTGGGAGACGTTGGCCACGAAATCTTGGCGCATTTGTTCAAGGTTGTGAACTTGCGTGATATCGCGGATTACAATTAAGCGCTCTTGCTGACCGAAGCGCGTAATTTGTAGTTGTAGTTGTTTGCTGGTTTGACGCGGCGATTGCAAATCGAGCGGCTCAGCATAATTATCGCTCTCAAAATACTGTACGAATTTGGGATCGCGAATAAAATTAATAATGGATAGGCCTTGGTCTTTGCTGCGAAAACCAACCATGCGTTGCGCAGCGGGATTCCAAAAATCTAAATGACCACGCCAATCCAAAATAATAATGCCGTCTTTTAACGCCGACGTAATTTCTTGAATACGCTTAATAACCGCTTGCAAATTTTCCGTTTCCGCTTGTTGTTGGCATTGCAGTTTATAGATGTTGTCAAAAATCTCGCCCCAGAGACCGCTGGCTTCTGGTGGTGCATCTGTACCGCGAATAAGCCATTTATTGAGGCGATACATTTGGTAGAACAGCCACGCCAAATACAGACTTAAGCCTGTGAAGAGTAGCCACCACTGCAAACCAAAAAGGATGCCGTAGCCAACGCAAATAACAAAAATAATGAGCAGGCGGCGCAGCTCAACTTTAAAACCATGCAAAAACAATA
>CAZZEV010000220.1:0-5332 GCA_964653305.1 uncultured Cellvibrionaceae bacterium
CTGAATAAAATTGCAGAGTCTGAAGCGATTTTGGTTCACCTGTGCAAAAAACATAATGTGGGTTTAATTGCGATTGGAAATGGCACCGCATCACGCGAGACCGAAAAATTTGCGAAAGATGTTTTGAAAGCACACAAAGATATTACTGCCAGCACCGTGATTGTGAGTGAAGCGGGCGCATCAGTTTACTCCGCGTCTGAATTTGCGGCGAAAGAATTCCCCGATTTGGATGTAACCATTCGCGGCGCAATTTCGATTGCGCGCCGCTTACAAGATCCACTTGCTGAACTGGTAAAAATTGATCCTAAATCTATTGGTGTTGGCCAATATCAACACGATGTTTCGCAATCGCAATTAGCGCGCTCTCTCGATGCGGTAGTTGAGGATTGTGTGAACGCCGTAGGTGTAGAAGTGAACACTGCATCTGCTGCTTTGCTAGCGCGCGTATCAGGTTTAAATACAACGCTTGCCAATAATATCGTGGAATTCCGCAATCAAAACGGTGCATTCACATCGCGTGCGGCGTTGAAAAAAGTACCGCGTTTTGGTGAAAAAACCTTTGAGCAAGCCGCAGGATTTTTGCGCGTTGCAGGTGGTAGCAATCCTTTGGATGCCTCTGGCGTTCACCCCGAAGCCTATTCCGTTGTGGAAAAAATCGCGGAGAAAAATACCCGCGAGATGAAGGGCTTGATTGGCGACTCCAATTTCTTGCGCAGCCTAAAAGCAGCGGATTACACCGATGAAAAGTTTGGCGTACCCACGGTTACCGATATTATTAAAGAATTGGACAAACCCGGCCGCGACCCACGCCCAGAGTTTAAAACCGCTACCTTCCAAGATGGCGTGAATGAAATTACCGATTTGGTTCCCGGTATGGTGCTTGAAGGCACAGTGACCAACGTGACTAACTTTGGCGCGTTTGTGGATATTGGCGTGCATCAGGATGGTTTGGTGCATATCTCTGCGTTATCGCACACCTTTATTAAAGACCCCCGTGAAGCCGTAAAAGCAGGCGATATCGTTAAGGCTAAGGTGATGGAAGTGGATGTGGCGCGCAAACGTATTGCCCTGTCATTGCGCTTAGACGACACTCCCGGCGAAAAAGTAGAGAGTAAGAAGGGAGGCGAACGCCCACAGTCTCAAAATCAACAGCGCAATGCTCAGAAAAACAACCCGGCGCCAGCCGCAATGGGCAGCATGGGCGCCTTGTTGCAACAGGCACTTAAGAAGAAGTAAGCTTAGGCCGACCTTTTTAGATCGAATAACCATTCAGGCTGAAGGCGATTTCGCCAAGGTTTGAGTGGTTAGGTTCATTCCATCAAACCTACCCATTGAGGTGTTTATGAAAAAGCTAGCTGTTGTACTTATCTCAACCCTATGTGCTTTCGCTTTCCACGCACAAGCGGGCGAATTGAAAAATATCTCTATTCAAGATGCACTGACGTCTGACGATGCGAAACTCGGCTTACCCGATGACATTAAATTCTATTTTGGCGATGCCAAACCAGAAGGTACTGTGACCAAAACCATCAGCCAATACTCCTTTAATCGCGAAATAAATGCATCGCTCAAATCACAAATTAAAGCCTGCAACTCTGCTTTAGTAGTGGCACTAAAAGACTTGCGTGAAGCAGCGAAAAAAGAAGGTGCTAACGCCGTCATTAACATCAAATCAAACACCAAAGGTAAAGCTCTTTCTAGCCAAGAAATTTTCGCCTGCGATTCTGGCATGTTGAAATCGGGTGTCTCTATTTCTGGTGATTTAGTCGTTATTGAGTAGTTACTGTATTACAAGCTTGGGGCGCAAGCGTAACTTGCGCCCCATTCCATTTATTTAAGTCCACCTGCAAAAAAATCATATTTAGTAAGTGTTTCATCGCGAAGAGGTGAAAGCTCTTTATACAACGGATCTGCCAAGTAGCCTTTCAAGTTCTCTGCAGAATCAAGAAAGAATATTTGAATTCGATCAGGCACCACTACCTCTGCATTACCAACCACAGCAGCAGCTTTAAAAGGTGCTAGCTGATACTCAATATGCATACCGTATTTCTTGAATAGCGCTGACTCAATCGCTTTTCTATTAAAGCACTCTAAACCTTTAGCATCTTTATTATCAAAATTAGCTAAACCAACCATATATAAACGTTCAGCCTGCGGCGATCTTGAATCAAGTAACTCTGGTAGATCTTGCTCACAAGTAAAATACCCAATTACACTCGTCGTAGATTGAGCGCGCAATGCACTGATCGCGGCATAGCGTTCGTCAGCCATATAAGCCATAAATTGCTCCATGGACGACACTTTAAAAATACTAATGAAATCCGGCTGTGGAATTTCATTTTTTCCCACAATCTGCCCTTTCATCTGTACTGCAATACTTTTTACTGGCTGAATTTGGTATTGTTGCAACAAAGGCGCATTTTGTTTTGCGAAATCTGCAAACACAGATTCTTGCCCAGATTTTATTGATACCAGCATTACCAATAAAATTGAATCATTTGTTAACATAGATTTACCTCCTAAACAATAAATGAAAATCTATTGTATAGTTGAGCTTTGCGGAGATATAGCGCACTTAATGAGAAAGACTTTCTCATTTTAGACCGTAATCGTGCTAAGTAATGTCTGATTATGACCAGGTGTAGATAATGAGCTTTAGCAATCTTGATGAAATTAGAATTTTTAATCAGGTAGTTTTATCGAAAGGATTTAGTGCTGCGTCTGAAACATTACGCATACCCACAAATATCGTTAGCAGAAAGGTAGCAACCCTTGAGAATCAACTCGGCGTTAAACTGCTGAATCGCACTACGCGTAAAATTTCGCTAACAGCAGAAGGCGAATTATTGTTTAACCGTTCCGTTGAGTTGTTACATCATTTTGATTCTTTAGCAAAAGAGCTGACAAAAACTCAAACTGATATTTGCGGCACTATTCGTATGGCGGTACGAACTACAACCGTAGAATTTGGTTTACTGGATGCAATTACTAAACTTTTGGCAGAGCACCCTTTTTTAGAAATTCAATTATTAGTATCAGATGCACCACGCGATATAGTGGGCGAAGGAATTGATTTAGCATTGGTGATAGGCGATTTGCCAGATTCGTTATTGGTAGCCAAAAAAATTGGCGAGGTCGTTTTCTGTTTATGTGCCGCCCCCCAATATCTTGCCGATTCCACTTGCATCACAACACCCCAGCAACTCACTGACTACAACTATATATTGCCGTGGCAAAAAAAATTAGATTTCCGCTTGAGCTTGCGGCACATGAATGGTGATATCACTCAGATCACACCAAATTCTCGTTTTCAATCAAATGATGTAAGAACACGCGCCGCTGCAGTTTATGCTGGATTGGGGATTGGAGCGCTTCCTATTGCAGAAGTTGAACAAAAAATAGAAGACGGAAAGTTAGTGCGTATCTTGCCAGAATACACACTACCGTTTATTCCTGTTTGGTGCGTAAAAGCCAAAGAAAAGAAAGACGACCCCCGCTTACGACTCATTGAAGATGTTTTGGTGAAGGTGATTTCTAAGATGGGATCTGCCGATTCATTTCAGTAACCACCCCCTAGCTGCTATTGAACATCACCCAACATAAGCAGCACGTTAGCCGCCACTAAATCCGGATAATCCTCTTGTAAAAAATGACCTGCATCTTCAATACGCTGAACCTTGATAGGGGATAATCTTAAATCACGTGAAAATTGTGCACTAAGCTTTTCGAAATTAAGCACTTTATCTTTTGCGCCCCACAGAATACGAGTTGACCCGTGATAAGTTTTTAATGCCTCTTGATAAACAGGGTAGCGAGCCATAATGTTATTAAAATTTTGGGCTGTTGCACGCATCGGCTGAGTAGCTCCTTCGTGCATTGGCCACCAATAATTCTCTTTAGCTTCTTTACTCAATCGCTCTGGGTGCCCCATATTATCTTTAATAAATTTTGCGGTCAGAAATTCTCCCGTAACACCATTAGACATCATGGATGTCATTACACCTCCCATTTTTCCGGCTAACATTTTCATCTCAGAGGGCGGAGTGAACCCATCGGTATAGGCAGTCGTATTTAACACAAAAAAGGATTGAATCTGCTCCGCATGACTTACCAAAAGTTCAAAGCCCACCAACCCACCCATATCATGAGCAACCACACTGTAATACTGAACATCTAAACTCGTGAGCAATTGACTGAGGCAACTGGCTTGGAAACTCATATTATACGCGGCGGCCTCTGCAGGCTTTGTGCTCGCACCAAATCCAATAAAATCTGGGGTAATGACGTAAAAACCTTGCTGGGCGATTTTAGGTGCAATATTGCGATAGAGATAGCTTGATGTGGGCAATCCATGCAGCAACACTACGGCCGGTTTTGTTTTATCGCCGTAGGTTTTGTAAGCGATAGTTTCATCACCAACTTTTTGATATTTCAGCCCGATACGCCACTGCTCTACCGATTTAGGTATGCTTGAACATCCACACAAAAAAAACATAACACTGCTTATAAAACTCCATTGCAAAAATTTCATTTATACCTGCCTCATTTGAGTTATCAACGATACCAATGTGTACATCGAAAGAGAAAACATTGGAACACCCTAGGTATAAAGTCTAAATACAAACCCCAAATTGATATATGTCACTTATGGAGAAACACTTTCTCATTTTTTGGCACCAATAACGATAGAAAGGCAGAGCATCGAAATATTTAGTACTCTTCGCTTTACAAAAATTATTCCCACCCAAAGCGCTATTTGCGCTAGGCTTACCCCGTTTAAATACACGTTGCCACTAAACAATAACGAGGGGAATTATGTTGAAACGCATTACATCCAAACTAGCGCTCTGCTGCAGCTTATTTCTCATAAGCATGACCAGCTACGCAGAACAATTTAACGTGCTTTTATTTACCATGACGCAGGGCTACCATCACCAATCGCAATTAGAAGGTGTGGCCGCCATGCGCGAGTTGGGTAAAAAGCATTTTTTTAGTGTTGACTGGCAAGAAGATCCAGCCGTTTTTAAAGATGAGAACCTAAAGAAATTTCACGCCATTATTTTTCTAAACACGACTGGCGATATTTTTAACCCAGAACAAAAAGCAGCTATGGAGCGCTTTATTAAATCGGGCAAAGGTTTTGTAGGTATTCATAGCGCATCAGACACTGAATACAATTGGGAGTGGTACACCAAATTAGTGGGTCGCAGTTTTCATATTCACCCCGTCATTCAAACTGCTGAACTGCAAGTGATAGATCGCAAATTTCCAGGCCTTGAGCGCATGCCAGAACGCTTCTTGTGGACCGAAGAATGGTATGAGTTTGGCCCAG
>CAZZEV010000221.1:0-5302 GCA_964653305.1 uncultured Cellvibrionaceae bacterium
TTTTTTGAATATGTTCCCACTCAATTCTATCCAAGCTCGGTGTGGAAATCGGCGTTGGTTCTTCTTCCATTAAATCCGCTTCGCCAAATCCTTTTAATACTTCATCAACATCAATCGGTTTACAAAAATAATTAAGCGCGCCGAGTTTTATGGCTTCAACCGCTGTGGAAACGCTGGAGTAGCCGGTGAGCATAATAATTTGAATATCGGGGTTAATGGTTTTAAGGCTGCGAATTAGCGAAAGCCCAGACTCTTGCGCAATTTTTAAATCCACCAGTGCTTTATTAAAATGGGTTTGCTGCGCGGCCTGTTCAGCGGATGCAATATTGAAACAAGTTTCTACCTTAAGCCCGCGCCTTGTGAGCGCGCGCTGCATGACCTGACAAAAAACTTCGTCGTCATCGACCAACAGTAAACTGTTTTCGTTTTTTGTCATGGTTTGTTTGTTCTCAATTAATAGACACTTGTAGCTTTAACCAGAGTGTGCGGCCTGGTTCATTTACGCGCATGCTTTGCAAATAACCCGGAATAGAACCGCCCATACCATTGCCACTTGAGCGGCTTATAAATTCTGCGTAGTCGCGATCAAATAGGTTGTCTGCGCCTGCGCTCAACAATGTGTTTGCATTGAATTTGTAGCTGCTATTCAACGAGAAAACCGCAAAGCCGGATGATACGCCTAAATCTTTGCCAACAATATTACCCTTGTTGATGTCAAAGCGAGTTTGCGCTGCTACACCGCGCACCAAGCCGCCAATTGTCCATTTGTTGCTGCTGTAGGTTAGCCCTAGGCGAGCTTCCAAGGGCGAAAGTTGCGGCAGTGGTTTGTTATTGGTGTCATTTTGGCCGTGAACATAGGCCAATGAACTTTCGGTTTTCCAATTTTCATTCAAGATATAACCCAAACCAAATTCCGCACCGTAGGTTGTGGCATCCACATTTATCGATGCGCCACTCATTTTCATCATGCTGCTGTAATCGGCGAGAATAAAATTATCCACTTTGTTGTAAAACGCCGATGCCGTTACATCAATGGTGTTGGTTTTATAGAGCACACCTAGATCCAACTGATTGGTTGCTTCAGCTTTAATGTTGAATGCGCTAATGCTGGTCATGCTCTCTTTTGCAATCATCTCCCAATAATCGGGGAAGCGTTCGCTGTGACCAAAACCTGCGTAAAGTGTGGTGGGTGAATCAGCCAAGAGATGTTCGTAACGCGCAAAACCGCTTTCAAGATTTTCGCGGCGAGTATCATTTGCGTGTGGGTTTGGCTTCATGGACATCATGCCCATTGAAATCATTGCGCGTTGATCGGTCGCTTCCCACTGATCAATACGCAAACCCGAGATAATTTTGTTGGTGGTGTTTAGGGTATAAATTAATTCGCCAAACACGCCTTGCTGATTAAATTCAGCATCGTCTATCCAGCTTGAATATTTACCGCTAATGGGTGCAGAGCGTGACATGTGTGCGGTATTTTGTGCATCAATTCCCAATGTTACTTTTGCAGCTTTACCCACGCGCAGTGTAGTGGCTAAGCGGCCGCCGTCGGTATCTCGCGCTAAATTTGCATAACCCATCATGCCGGGTTTACGCAATTCTTGGTCATCCATAATGTGATCTACGCTGTTGTCGTACCAATGAAATTTCACTTCTTCAACAACATCATTTATAAATTTTTGTTCGGCGCGAATATTAAAACTTTCGCGTAAAAATTTTGTGCCATCCATACCGCGGTCCGCGTAAGCAGCTTCGCCATCGCTGCGCGCCGCAGAAATTTCTAGTTTGGTAAAGTCGGTTGGCGTCCAACCTAATGCGATATTGCCGCTGTAGCGATGATATTCAGAATGCACATCATTGCCTGCGCCATTTTGATAATCATCGGAACGGGAATCTGTGCCGTTTAATTGCAAATAGCCGAGCGAATTGCCTAACTGTAAATCAGCCATTTCATCAAAACGACCAAAGCTGCCCGCAAGTGCGCTCGCGTGTAAGCGATAACCCGGTTCTGCAAAAGGTTTGATATTACGTTCAAACAAAATAGTGGCTGCCGAATTGCCCGCACCGTATTGCACAGATTGTGGGCCTTTAATCACGGTAAGCGTGTCGTACACTTCAGGGTAAATGTAGGCCGTGGGTGCATCCATACGGTAATTGCAACCGCCAAGTACATTCTCGCCGTCAATTAAAATCCCTAAACGCGAACCTGCCATGCCGCGAAAACTTGCGTCGCCATCAGCACCGCCTTTGCGCGTAACTGAAAACCCCGGAATCGTTTTTAAATAATCGGCACCATCATGGGCGGGCAGTGGTTGGCGCGGCGCTTTGGTGTCGGTTTCAATCATCAGCGGCTGATGTTCTTTAACGCCAGTGACAATCACTGTGCTGGTTTCCGTTTTGGGTTCTGTTGCAGTTTCGTTTTTCTCACTCGCTTTCTCTTCAGCAAAAGCGGCGTGTGAAAGAGCGAAAGAAATAATGCTGATGGCGAAGCAACGTGTGCGTGGAGTGAATTTCATTGTGCCTATACTCGCAGTAAAAAATGCGAATTATAAAAGTCTTGCTGTGGAAGCGGGATGTGACAAATTGTCGCAGTGCAATACTGCTGGTGGGTGTCGTCTTGACGAGAGATTATTGCAGAGTGGGCAGGTTATTTAACCTAGGTGCAGCCACGCACTATCGGGTTGCCAGGTTCTTACCCATTCGGGAATTGCAGCAGCAGGCATGGGGCGGGCGATGCCGTAACCTTGTGCGAGTTCGCACCCCATGGCGAGCAGTATTTCCCCGTGGGCGATGGTTTCCACACCTTCTGCAATGACGGTGCGATGGAAAGCGGCGGCTAGCCCCACTATGCCTTTGATGATGGCGAGGTCATCGGTATCTTCCAGCATATCGCGCACAAAGCTCTGGTCGATTTTTAGCACCTGTGCGGGCAACCGTTTCAAGTAGGCGAGCGATGAGTAGCCCGTACCAAAATCATCCAGTGCAAAGCTGACGCCCAGTAGCTTACAGGCATTAATCACGGCAGAGATTTGGGTGATATCTTCCAGTGCGCTGGTTTCCAGAATCTCCAGCTCCAAGCTGTGCGGATTGGCGGCAGGGTGGCGCTGTAAGAGTTCCTCCAAGCGCTCTGCAAAATTACTTTGTTGCAGTTGGATGGCGCCAATGTTAACGCTCACCGGAATCTGCAGCCCCATAACTTCCCACTCAATCATTTGGTCGAGCGCGGTTTCAATCACCCATTCGCCCAGCTCAATGCTAAGCAAATGATTCTCTACCACTGGTAGAAAGGCAGCAGGCGGCAGCAGGCCGTATTGAGGGTGCTGCCAGCGAATCAGTGCTTCGGCGCCAATCACCTTGCCGGTGCGCATATGCACTTTGGGCTGGTAGAAGAGCACAAACTCTTGGTTGTGCAGCGCGGAGCGTATATGTTCAAGGGTTTCGCGTTGGTGTTTAACGGCCACGTCTTTGGCGATATCAAAGAGGTGGTAGCAATTTTTACCGGCTTGTTTGGCGAGGTACATGGCTTGGTCTGCGTGGCGCAGCAGCTGGTCGGCATCGGAGCCGTCTTGTGGATAAAGCGTCACGCCGATGCTAGCGGATACTTCTAACAAAAGGTCGTCCAGCTCTACTGGCGTGGACGCTGCTTTTAGTAAGCGTTTCAGCAGCGTCTCGCAGTCAGACGTGTGATGCAGATCGGCAAGTACCACTACAAATTCATCACCGCCAATGCGCGCCAGGGTGTCGCCTTCGCGCAGTGCGCTTTTCATTTGCTGAGCAATATTCACCAGCAGCTTATCGCCCATCGCGTGACCATGTTGGTCATTCACCGCCTTAAAGCCGTCTAAGTCTAAAAATGCGACGGCCATAATCTGCTCTCTGCGTTGGGTGCGCGCCATGGCTTGTTGCATTCGGTCGGCAAGGAGTACACGGTTGGGCAGATGGGTGAGGGCATCGTAGTGGGCGATATGTTCCAAGGCTCGGTTGGTTCGCTCCAGTTCACGGTTGGCGGCGAGTAGGGCTAATTTCGCCGCTTTTTGCTCGCTAATATCTTGCAAAATGCCATAGAGTTTTATTGGTTTTCCTTTCTCCAAAACGACAGAGCAAGTTGCGCGAACATCTAGATGAAGCCCTTTGAGGCTACGCATTTGCAGCTCAAGATCATAGCCCTTTCCGTTTTCCATAGCGGCGTCTAGTGCTTGCGCTAGCACTATGCGTGATTCGGGCTCAAAGTAATCTAAGCCGTTTGCGACGGTTGGTTTTATCTCCTCTCGTGTGGTTTCTAGCATGCGGTAGATTTGGTCAGTCCAAAACAGCTTTTGGGAAGGAATATCAAATTCCCAGCCGCCTAGCTTTGCCAAGGTTTGAGTATCTTCAAGAATTTTGCTGTTGGTTCGTAAGGCAAGCTCAGCTTGTTTGCGCGCGCTTATATCTTGCGATGTGCCAACCATACGAACGGGATTGCCCTCTTCATCAAACGATGTTACTAGCCGTGCTTCGATCCAACGAATAGCGCCGTCGGGTCTAATGATTCGAAAATCGTACTGGCTGCTATTTCTTTGCCGGCTGGCTTTAGCGTGCTGCGCCCTCACATACTCCAAGTCTTCGGGGTGGATAACCGCTAGAAAATCATCGATGAGCGGCATCTCTATAGAGGGGTCGCGCCCCATAATTTGAAACCATTCCGCTGATGCTGAGCCTTTTCGTGTTTTTAAATCTAGCTCCCAGCTTCCCATAAGTGCATTAGCTTGCGCCGCGGCCAGGTGTGCCTCGCTCACTGCTAGCGCCGCTTCAGCTTCTTTTACCCGAGTGATGTCGGTGCTGGTGCCCACCCATTGAATGATCTTGCCCTCGGCGTCAAACACTGCAGAGGCGCGCGCTATATGCCAGAGGTAGGTGCTGTCGGCGCGGCGCAGACGAAAACTCATCTCATAGTCTTCGCCGGTTGCCAGAGATCTTGTCCAGTGCAGAATGGTCTGATGCACATCATCAGGGTGGACTAAATCTACCCAGCCGGTGCCAATCATCTCATCGAAAGAGCGCCCAAAATAATCGATCACCTGTTGATTAACAAAGTCCAATGAACCATCGGGCTGAGCCGTCCACACCTGCTGTGGGATGGTGCTAATCAGCCCATGAAGGCGCGCTTCACTGTGCGATGCGTCAGTCTGAACTTGGTTGGGTGACGGTGAAGTTGGTGTGCTCATCAATTCTTATCTGGGTAAATAGCAAATGGTCGGGAGCTCGGCGCAACCCGCTAGATTTTCAGTGTAGTCAAAAAATGGGGTGCCATTGGGTTGGCGAG
>CAZZEV010000222.1:0-3740 GCA_964653305.1 uncultured Cellvibrionaceae bacterium
GATATTAGTTTGTCAATGTTTTCGCCGGTGCTCATGATCGTTATTGCGAAAACGGCATTTGCTTATCTGTCGGATGTTGCTGTCATTTGGTTGTCTGTAGGTGCTGTAGCAAGTTGGGTATTGTTTCAATACTGGTGGATGAGCTTTACGCTTAAAGGTGGTGCCATAAAGTCAGCCTTGTTGCAGGTGGATGGCTCTGGTGTGCAAGAGCCGCTGTGGGAAAAACTCGTGTGGTTTAAGGCAGGCAAAATAAGCACAGCTATGGGCACATTTTTGTTGGGGCGTAGCGATCATGTGTTCTCTTTCCTAAAAAGAATCTTATTTATTTTCTTTATAAGCTTTTTATGGATGCTTTATGCTTCTAACGGATTTAAATTGACTGAATTTTACGGTGATAAAATACGTATTGCTATTTTTGCTGCCAGTGCCTATTCATTTATTTTAATAAGCATGGATTTTTACAGCAGGAAGATGATGCTAAATATGAAACGTGCTTGGCTCGTATTTGCTGGCAATCGAGAGGGGCTATTTTTATATATGGAATCTTTCTTTTGGCGTGGGCTAGCTTGGCTCGTATCCTTTAATGTCGTATTGCTTGCCTTTTTTTTATTGTTCACTCATCAGCTGCAATACCTCCTGTACGTTGCAGTAGGTGTTTTAATCATGAGTTTAATTATTACGCTGGATTTCTATTGGGATATCTATTGCTACAAAAAAGGTCAACAAGCAGGTCACATTAATTTCCGCAAGGCCATCGTCAGCGCGTTTTTGGTGATTCTAAGTTGTTATTATTTAGTAGAGAAATACAGTGCTTTCAATACACTGGAAATGAAAGATGGGGTGGCTCTTTTAGTTGCTCTCACAGCTATTGCGTTGTTAAAACCTGCTAGAAAGCTGTGTATGAAACGATTCAAATTGGTGGATATCTAAATGCAGGCTCATGTGATAGTCGCCGGCTCAGAAAAAAATGACGGTTTGATTGGCAGATGCGTTTCACTGATCAAGGTATTATGTTTTGGTGATTCGTGGTTGCAGGGCAGCTTTTTTGTCTTGTTCTGTTTATGGGCTCTTGCATATGCAGCCACGGCCTTCACGGAATCTGTGAAAATTCAAGCTGCGTTGATGATGGTGCCGGTACTCGTACAATTATTTATTGCACTATTCATAGGCATGCGTTCAGCTTTTTTGCTGGTGAATTCCCAATTGCATTTAATGGGTGTGCGAAAAGAGCTTTACATAAGTTTGTTATTGCTAGGTTTGTTATTTGGTGGGCTGGCTTTTGACCCTAAAGATCCTGACAATTTGTACAGAGCAAAACTGTTGGTATTTAACTATCTCAGTTTAGGTATGCTGTGGATGATGTTGTTGTTTAGCTTTCAGCTTTTGCCGATGTTTGTGTTGGCCTTAGCGGGTGGCTTGAGTATTTATTTAGCGTTTGTTGTAGGTTTCAATCTAGCTATGTCAAGCTTGGCCATTTTTACGTGGGCTTATGTTGGCTATTGGTTGTGGCGCAGCCCCTTACAAAGACAGTTCAAGTTTGAAAGCTTTACTGGGTTTGTAGACTACTGCGTGGAACGTTTAAAAATTGCGAGCCTAAAGCAAGCGTTAACGCGGGTTAAAAATAAAGAGCATGTATTGCTCATGAGCGAGGGCGATGGCTATTTAAATAGAATAATCCTGGCTCCTGTATTCAGTTTGTTTTTTACACTGCTCTATGTTGTCTTCATGCAGAGCATGCGAGAGCTTTGTTTATGGATGATTCTGCTTTTTTTAAATGGTACTAGGGCAAAAATTAAAATAACCCAGTCACACGCAAAGCTATGGCTGCTGAATGATGGTGGTAGAATTGAACAATTTAAGACGGCAGAACGTCTTACTTTCAGGCTTAACGTCTACCTGCTGATGGTAGCTGCTTTCATGCTGGCTCTTTGGGTCAGTATGAATCCAAACCTCATTGTTCATGGTGTTGCTGCGCTCGGTTTAAGCTTTTTATTGGTTGTTGCTACCGATTATTATGCCGGTTTAATTATGCCTGCGAATAAGGTCCCATTAATGGTATTGGTTTTTGTAAAAATGGGATTTATGGCGGTGATTACATTTATGCAACTTGGGCTGATGTGGTATCTATTAATGGCAACCATCTTGGTGCTCATGTGTGTGGTATTTCGTAGGCGCGCCCAACGAGATTTCATGGGTGCAAATCTCTCGGTGAGAATGACTTAGTGTTTATTTTAAACCCCCAATCGGGAGTTCCTATTTATCGCCAGCTAATCGATCAGATTAGGCGCATGATTGCAGGTGGGCAATTAAAGGCGGGCGATGATCTGCCTTCGGTGCGCGAGCTCGCGCTTGAGCATGCGGTTAATCCCATGACTATTTCTAAAGCTTATTCCATGCTGGAGCTAGAGGGTTTATTGGTTCGGCAGCGCGGTAAGCCAATGCAAGTTGCCGCAGAAAATCCACTCACGAAAACCAAAGAGTCGCGCTTGGCGCATTTGCGGCCACAGTTGGAAAATTTAGTCGTGGCGGCTAAGCAATTAGAGGTTAGCGATGAACTTTTGCTTAAAGAGCTGAAGCGATATTTGTCATAAAACTCATAAAGTATGCAGTGCCCACAATAATAAGCGGTATGGAGAGCAAGCTATGCGTAATTCCCACTTGATTGTGTTTTATATTTTGCTGTCTCTGGGCATTGTTGCCTGTGATTCTGCGAATACTTCTGGCACAGCGAAAGATGTATCTTGGCTAAGTGTGTGCCCTGATTTTTCAAAAACCGGTAAGGCTCCCGTGGCACAAAATGCGCAGTGCGGCAGTTTAGAGGTGGCAGAAAATCCATTCGATAACAAGACTAAAAAAATATCGCTTAATGTGTTGCGTATTCCCGCGGTAAACCCTGTTCCCGATCAAGATCCGCTTTTTGTTATTGCGGGCGGCCCTGGCCAAGCCGCTGTTGTGGTTGCAGAGTCAATGCATTCGCTCTTTAGAGATATTCGAAAAAATCGCGATATTGTATTTGTAGATCAGCGTGGCACTGGAAAATCTAATCCCTTTCCCTGTGAGTTTGATACTGAATCCACCAAGCCTATACCTGTCGCTGAAGAAGAGGCGCTAGGTCGCGAAGCGGTTAAGGAATGCATCGCAAAAATTAAAGATTATGCCGCGTATTACACCACGAATTATGCAGTTCAGGATTTGGATGCAGTGCGCGCAGCTTTAGGTTACGAAAAAATAAATTTATGGGGCGGCTCTTACGGTTCACGAGTGGTGTTGGAATATCTGCGTCGCTATCCCAGCCATACTCGTGCCAGTGTGTTAGATGGTGTTGCCCCTGTTGCAATAGCCTTGCCTTGGTCGATGGAAGCAGATGGTTTAGCTGCACTGCAAGCCATTAACAAACAATGTGCAAATACACCTTCATGCCTCACGCATTTTGGCGATATCACGAAAAAGGCGCAGGCTATTTCCAGCCGCTTGCAGGCTAATCCACAAGACATAAAAATTACCCATCCCCGCACTCAAGAAAAAGTTGTGGTGCATATGACGGCGCAAGATTTTTCTGGCGTGATTCGTTTGGCGCTTTACAGTCGTGATTTGTCATCGCTCTTGCCGCAGGTTATTAGTGATGCAGAGAGTGGCGATTATTCGGTGTTGGCATCGCTGGTTTATTTGGCTAAATCAAAAAGCGAAATGGCGGGAATTAATTACGGCATGCATTACTCGGTGGTGTGTAATGAAGATTA
>CAZZEV010000222.1:3840-5297 GCA_964653305.1 uncultured Cellvibrionaceae bacterium
CGCATATAGTCGTTCCCGGTGGGCATCACATAGTGACCTCAGAAGGTTGCATCGCACAATTAATTACGATGTTTATAACAACCGGTGACGCGAAAGGGTTGGATGCTAGCTGTGCTCAAAATATTCAGCCGCTCGCTATTTATATTCCGCCTTCCTTTATGGATAAAACAAATTCTCCAGACATGAATAAGGCCAAGGAATAAATCATGATTCGCATAGAGAATATCAGTAAAGATTTTGGCAACAAAAAAACAGGCATTGTGCGCGCGCTCAATGATATTTCATTCACCTTACGCGATGGTGAAATAACTGGGCTGTTAGGTGTAAATGGTGCGGGGAAGTCCACGCTCCTACGATTGATTTACGGCCTGCAAACGCCAACAGTGGGCGAGATATATATTGATGACGTTAATGTACAAAAAAATCCTGACAGGGCCAGACAAGGATTAGGGGTGTTGCCAGACGATACTGGCTTATACAAACGCTTAACCGCGCGCGAAAATATTCACTACTTTGGTGAGCTTCATGGTTTGTCTACCGAGGTTTTGGCAAAAAATACCCAAGAGTTAATTGCGCTCTTGGCGATGGAGAATATTGCTGAACGTAAAGCCGATGGTTTTTCATTGGGCGAGCGCATGAAAACGGCCTTGGCGCGCGCGATTGTGCATCAGCCGCAACACATCTTATTGGATGAGCCAACCAATGGCTTGGATGTGATTACCACGCGTGCCGTGCGCAATATGCTGCTGACTTTACGCGAACAAGGCCGGTGCGTGTTGTTCTCCAGTCATCTTATGCATGAAGTGGGTGGTTTGTGTGACCGAATATTAATTATTGCGGGCGGTGAAATTGTAGCGGATGGAAGCGTACCGGAAATTATTGAAATAGCTAAAACACCCACATTAGAGGATGCGTTTATTAAATTATCGCAAATAACTGAGTCAACCTTTGATCAAGGGGCAGAGCATGTTAACTAAGCATAATATTGCTATGTCTTTGGTGGTACTACGTAAGGAACTAAAGGATGCGTTGCGCGATAAGCGAGCAATGCGCTTAGCATTTTTGCCCCCTGTGTATTTTGTTGCCATTTTTGTTGGCTTGGTAATATTTGCAGTGAATATGGCTAACGATAAAAAAGTCGCGGGTGTTTATTCAATTCCTGTTTATGTGGAGGGCGAACAGAATCTCCCGGAATTGGTAGCTTGGTTACGCGAGCAAGGTGCAGATATTAAGCCGATTGAATCGGGCGCATTTCAGCAGGTAAAAGATAAGAAAATTGATTTTGCACTTATTCTTTCCGATGAAGCAAAGCAGAAGCGCGCCAAAGGTGAATCTGCACCCGTGTGGTTGGTCTATGATGGTGCTAACCAAAAATTATCATCCAGTATTGGATTTGTGCGCTCCCAAATCTATGTTTGGGGTTCGCGCATGGGGGCGGTTAATTTAATGGCGCGCGG
>CAZZEV010000223.1:0-5263 GCA_964653305.1 uncultured Cellvibrionaceae bacterium
CGGACTCATTCGGGCATAAAAAAAGCCCCAAGGCTTTGAAACCTAAGGGCTTTTTAATGTTATTCGGACTCAATTGAATTGATCCGAAAGTGTTTTTGGTGGAGGCGGGGGGAGTTGAACCCCCGTCCGCCAGCACTCCATCCGCGGCTCTACATGTTTAGGTCCGTTTATTGATTTAACTCATATCAGCCCAACAGGCAGGACGATACAAGCGATCCTGTAGAGTTTTAGCAGCGCCGCACCAGGCTTACTTTGCTGCGATCCAGTTCTGTATGACGGGCTTTAACGCGGTACTGGCACCTTGTTAGAGACCGTTAGCAGCGATTAAGCTGCTAAAGCGTAAGAATCGTCGTTTGCGACTATTCAAGTACAGCTTTGGATTAACGTGATTGGCTGTCATCACGACATGCACCTTGGGCTTTGTTACCAGCGTCGAATCCATAACGCCCCCGATCGCTTAACTTAGAGCTCTTCTTGCGAAGGCTACTCATGGGTCAGCGAGTGGGGCTATTGTAGGGAGTTAGCGGGTGAGAGTCACGAGTATTTTTAGGCTAAAAACTGCTCAGCTTATACGCTCAGGTATTTTTGCACTAAATCTTCGTTTAAATCTGCAATGGGGCCGGTGGCAACTACGCTGCCTTTTTCCATAATAAAAAAATCATCGGCCACGCGGCGCGCGAATGGCAATTTTTGTTCAACCAACAATACGGTGAGGCCAAGCTCGCGGTTGAGTTTGCGGATCACATCGCCAATGTCGCGCACTATGTTGGGTTGAATGCCTTCGGTGGGTTCGTCCAGAATTAATAATTTAGGGTCGAGCACTAGCGCGCGGCCAATGGCGAGTTGTTGCTGTTGCCCGCCCGATAAATCTCCGCCACGGCGATTTTTCATCTCTTTTAATACGGGGAACAATTCGTAAATTTGCGGTGGAATAGATTTAGCTTTGTCTTTGCGCGCTCCCAGCGAAATTTTTAAATTTTCTTCCACCGTTAAGAGCGGGAAAATTTCGCGGCCTTGGGGTACAAAACCAATACCAGAGCGAGCACGCGCTTCGGTAGAAAATTTGTTGATGGTTTCGTCGTTAAAATCTATTACGCCATCGCGCACCGGCAGTATTCCGGTAATGCATTTTAAGAGCGTTGTTTTACCTACACCGTTGCGGCCAATTAAGCAGCCGCAGGTGCCTTCTTTTAAGTTGAGCGACAAGTCCCACAAAATATGGCTTTGGCCGTAGTATTGATTGATGTTTTTAATTTTAAGCACGCTGATTATTCTCCCACTCTGTTATTCGCCCAAATAGACTTCAATGACTTTTGGATCATTTTGAACTTGATCCATGGTGCCTTCGGTCAGTACAGAGCCTTGGTGCAATACGGTGACCTTGCGCGCAATAGAGCGCACAAATTTCATGTCGTGCTCCACCACAATGACGGAATGTTTGCCTGCAAGTGATAACAAAAGCTCGGCGGTTTTTTCGGTTTCTTCACCGGTCATGCCTGCTACGGGTTCGTCAACGAGTAGAACACGTGGGCTTTGCATTAGCAGCATGCCAATTTCTAACCATTGTTTTTGCCCGTGCGATAAAGCGCCCGCGTTGTTGTGGCGCAATTCTTTTAGGCCAATTTGTACGAGCACTTCGTCAATGCGGAATCTTTGTTCGCCAGTTAAAACTTTGGTGAGCGTCCACCAAACCGCTTTGTTGGATGCGGTAGCCAGCTCCAAATTTTCATACACGGTGAGTGCTTCAAAAATAGTGGGCTTTTGGAATTTACGGCCAATACCGCCGCGTGCGATTTGATGTTCCGATAACTCCAGTAAATTAATTTGCTGGCCAAAATAAACGCTACCGGCATCGGGTTTGGTTTTGCCGGTAATTACATCCATCATGGTGGTTTTGCCAGCGCCGTTAGGCCCAATAATGCAACGCAACTCACCATCATCTACATAGAGGTTAAGGTTGTTGAGTGCGCGAAAGCCATCAAAGCTAACGGTAATACCTTCTACATAGAGAATGGTTTTTTTACTGGTATCTAAGGGCGCACCAAAGTTATCGACATCTTTACCAAACCCAGTAGGGGCGTTACTAAAATCTGGGTCTTTAACCGGTAGCGCTTGTTTTGCTTGAGCAAGAATATTCATTATTTTTCCTCCGCTAACAATTTGCCGGATTCTGTTTTGTCTGCTTCTGGTTCTTCACTTGCGGATTGGTGTGCAGATTCAGATTTTTTGCCTTTGCCGAATAAGCCCACAATGCCTTTCGGTAAAACCAAGGTGACTATCACGAAGAGTGCGCCCAATGCGAATAGCCACGTCTCTGGCGAGTAGGAGGTGAAAATGGTTTTGCCGTAGTTGACGGTAAATGCGCCGACGACTGCGCCATATAATGTGCCGCGCCCGCCCGTTGCAACCCACACAACTAATTCAATGGAGTTGAGTGGTGAGAATTCACCGGGGTTAATAATGCCCACTTGCGGAACGTAAAGTGCACCGGCAATTCCTGCGAGTACGGAGGAGAAAACAAAAATCCACAGTTTGTAAGATTCCACTTTGTAACCGCAAAAACGCGTGCGGCTTTCAGCATCGCGAATGGAAACAACAATGCGCCCAAAACGTGATGTCACTATATAGCGGCAGGCGAGGTAGGCAATAAACAAAGCAATGCCAGAACAGATAAACAGTGCAACGCGCGTGGTATCTGCAGAGATTGGGAACCCAAGGATATCTTTGAAATCTGTTAAACCGTTATTGCCGCCAAAACCCATTTCGTTGCGGAAGAAGGCGAGCATTAATGCGTAGGTTAAAGCTTGGGTAATAATTGAAAAGTAAACGCCCGTTACGCGTGAGCGGAAGGCAAGCCAACCGAATACAAACGCGAGTAGCCCCGGCACTAACACAACCATTAAGAGTGCAAAGCCAAATGAATCAAACCCGTGCCAGTACCAAGGCAAATGATCCCAGTTCAAGAACACCATAAAGTCGGGCAGCTCTGGGTTACCGTATTGTCCACGCGCGCCTATTTGACGCATAAGGTACATGCCCATGGCGTAACCGCCCAGCGAGAAAAACGCGCCTTGGCCGAGCGATAAAATACCGCAGTAACCCCAAATCAAATCAACCGATAAAGCGAGCAGGGCGTAGCACAAAAATTTGCCAAGCAATGTCACCGTGAAGGTGGAGAGGTGCAAGGGCGATGACGCGGGTACCGCGAGATTTAAAATGGGCACCACCACCAACATTAGTGCGATAAGCGCAAGCACAATTGCACCACCACGATCATTTAACAGTAAGCGTTTTGTTAGCATAAGTTTTCTCGTAACTCTATGACTGGGGAGTCGTCATCCTCGCGTAGCGGGGATCCAGCTTTTCGTCAACAGCTTTTAACCGCTGGCGCGCCAGCCCGGTGGATCCCCGCTTCGCGAGGATGACGACTCCCAGGTAAAGAAATTTAATTTATCGTAAATTGCAAGGTAACCTAAAAGGTTAATCCGCTGCGGCACGACCCTTTTGCGGGAACATGCCTTTGGGTTTTTTCTGAATAAACAGAATCAATAAAATTAATACCAGCACTTTTGCGAGCACCGCGCCTGCATAGGGTTCCAGGAATTTGTTGATAATGCCCAAGCCCATTGCACTCACCAGTGTTCCCCACAAATTACCCACGCCGCCGAACACCACCACCATAAAGGAATCGATAATGTAGGCTTGGCCTAGGTTTGGCCCAACGTTGGTTAATTGTGAAAGCGCAACACCCGCAACACCGGCAATGCCAGAACCTAAACCGAAGGTCAGTGCATCAACCCAGCTTGCGCGTACGCCAACAGCACGCGCCATGGTTCTGTTTTGCGAAACCGCACGAACTTTTAAACCGAGTGACGTTTTTTTCAAAATAAGCTGCAACAAAATAAAGACGAGCACGCCAAAAATTAAAATGTACAAGCGGTTATAGGTAATAGATAAAACAGGGTTGATCACCATTGAGCCGCTCATCCACTCCGGTAAGCTCACTGCACGGTTGAGCGGGGTGAAAATGCTCCGCGCTGCTTGTTGCAAAATTAAGCTCAAGCCAAATGTTGCGAGCAAAGTTTCCAAAGGTCTACCGTATAAAAAGCGAATGACGCCGCGTTCAATGGCAACACCAACTGCACCCGCGACTAAGAACGCCGTGGGAACCGCAATTAATAAGCTATACGCAATATGGTTGGGGAATATTTGTTGAATCACCCAGGTGGTGTAAGCACCAATCATCATTAGTTCGCCGTGGGCCATGTTAATCACGCCCATAACACCGAAGGTGATGGCAAGGCCTATGGCAGAAAGAAGCAGCACTGAGCCTAAACTCAAACCGAAGAAAACGTTTTCTGCAAAGCGATAGTAGCCGATGCTATTTTCAATGGATTTGAGCGCTGAAATCGCGGTGTTGCGAACGGCTTCGCTTTCGTCGCTAGTAGAGGTTTCAGTGAGCGCGCTGCGCGCTTCGGGTTCTAATGAGCCGCGTAATTTATCCACAGCGGTCATGCGGGTTTTTTCTTCGGGAGCTTTTAACTGGAACAAGGCTATAGCGATGTTCATTGATGACTTGATGGTTTTGTTTTGTTCAGTTTGAACTTTTTCAACCAAAATGGCGGCGCTGTCTTCGTCCAGCCCGTCTGCCAGTAAACGTTTTACCGCCGTTAAGCGAACTGACTCATCTTCGCTGCCTAGATTTAATTGTGCCAACAAGCTACGCAATTGGTTGCGCAAGCTATTATTGACGGGAATTTTTTTGAAATTGCTAATGTCGTTGCTAATGGCGCTTTGGCTAATGGCATCAAAGAAGTTGCTGGTTTCATTTTTTACCGCAACTTTATTAAGTGTTGAATCAAAATACAAATTGCCTTGTTCGAGCGCGGCAATCACGTTGGTGCTACGCGGATCTTTCAATGCGGCTAATTGTTTTACGGTTTCTGCTCGCTCAGACAAGCTACCTGTCGCCAACTGCTGCACCAGTGCGGCAAAATCAGTTGGGGTTTGTGCCGCTGCAGCATCTTCTGTTTGCGCAAAGCTTGGAATGGCTGTGCACACTAGCAGCGTGGCAATAGCGAACCTAAAAAAACGTGAGAGAACCATCATCATGTCGTGCCCAATAAATACGTGCAAAAAATTACAGTAAAACGAATTTGGAAATATTCCTCCTCACCGAAGTGAGGAGGAAATTGCTATTACTTAGCTGCAGCACCTAAACATTTTTTGGTTTTGGTGTTGTAGTTACCGCACTTCAAGGTAA
>CAZZEV010000224.1:0-1089 GCA_964653305.1 uncultured Cellvibrionaceae bacterium
ATATTTATATTGGCTACCCACTTTTACTTCGCTATTTACCTAAGAAGTCACTTGCTATCACTCAGATAACGCCACAACCCAAAGTGACTGTTTTGATTCCCGCTTTCAATGAAGCAAAAGTTATTGAGGGCACTATTCGCAACAAGCTAGAACAGAACTACCCCTCTGACTTAATTGAAATCATCGTAATTTCAGACGAATCTGAAGATGGAACCGATGACATCGTCATCCGAATATCCACAACCGAAACACGCGTTCGGCTTATTCGCCAAAGCCCCCGTCAAGGTAAAACCGCAGGCTTGAATTTGGCCATGCAGCAAGCGCAAGGCGATATCATTATCTTTTCAGATGCCAATAGTAATTACGATAGAAATGCTGTCGCAAATCTCGTCAACTGCTTTAGTGACCCACAGGTGGGCTACGTAACAGGCAAAATGGTTTACGTAAATAGTGATGGCAGTCTTGTGGGCGATGGCTGCAGTGCCTACATGAAGTATGAAAATCACATGCGCGCACTGGAAACACAAGTTGACTCAGTAGTAGGTGTAGATGGCGGGATTGATGCAATCCGCAAAGAACTTTACCAGCCCATGAATGCAGATCAATTACCCGATTTTGTATTGCCACTAAAAGTAGTAACCCAAGGTAAACGTGTTATTTATTGCGAGTCCGCACTGCTCAACGAAGAGTCGCTGAGCAACTCTCAATCAGAGTTTCGCATGCGTGTACGCGTATCCTTACGCGCTTACTGGGCAATGAAAGATATGAAGCATCTTTTCAACCCCTTTAACTACGGCCTATTCGCGCTACAAATCACATCGCATAAATTGCTGCGCTATGTGGCATTTATTCCTCTTCTTCTTGCATTTATAAGCAATGGGTTTATTACACACAATGCGTTTTATGCACTGACATTTTTCATACAGATTCTCTTTTACGGCGCAGCTGCATTTGTCTCACTAAACGATGGCACCAAAAATCGTTGGCTAGGGCTGGCAAACTATTTTTGCTTAATCAATTTAGCCTCAGCTATGGCATTTATTAAATTTCTCAAGGGCGAGAAAATTGTGTTGTGGAAGCCTCGCGTCG
>CAZZEV010000224.1:1099-5220 GCA_964653305.1 uncultured Cellvibrionaceae bacterium
CTTTAACAATTCAAAGTCATTGGATCCCTACGTGAGGCAAATAAAAACGAAAGGCTCTGGATTCCCGCCTGCGCGGGAATGACGACTGAAAAACACCATTCACCTGCAACCGCATAAACCAAAAGGAGAATCTAGTTGAAATTGTTTGATAAATTGCTCGGCAAACTGGCTTATATCGCTTGGGATACCAAAGAGGGCGGAGTACGCCTACAAGAATGGAAAAACCTCACGCAACAACAGTACTGGGCAAAAGATCAATTAGAAACCCTGCAAACTCAGAAACTGAATCGCCTTATTATTCACGCGCATAAAACCAGCAAGTGGTATCGCAAGGTCATTACCGAAATAGGATTAGATCTTAGCCAGCCACTCACGTTGCAGGACTTGCTAAAATTTCCCGTCACCACAAAAATTGATATACGCGAAAATACCGCAGATTTTATTAGTAGTAGCTATGACCCAGCACTTATGCCAAAAGCCAAAACCGGCGGATCAACTGGCGTCTCGTTAAATTTATTATTTGATGCGCACTGCCAAAAATTACGTAACGGCGCACAGATATTTGCAGATTCATTTAGCGGCTGGAAGCCGGGAATTCGTGTTGCTGCCGTGTGGGGTAACCCACCAATCCCAAAAACACTCAAACAAAAAATTCGTGCCTTTCTCTTGGATCGAATGATCTACCTAGACACAATGGATTTAAATCCAAGTTCTATGAATAGTTTTATCCAGCGCTGGAGAGAATTTCAGCCAGAAATGATTTTCGGGCACTCACATTCAATTTATATTTTTGCCAAATTTGTTACCGAGCAAGGCATTACCGACCTGCGGCCAGGTGGCATAGTCGCCACTTCTATGATGCTACTGGTTCATGAGAGAGAGATTATTGAGAAAGCTTTTCAATGCAAAGTAAGTAACCGTTATGGTTGCGAAGAAGTAGGGTTAATTGCAGTAGAGTGTGAAAAACACCAAGGCATGCACATCAACAATTCGCATATTATTTTAGAATGTCTGGATGAAAACAATCAACCCGTTAACTTTGGTCAGGCTGGCAAATTAGTCATCACCGATTTAAATAATTTTGGCATGCCATTAATTCGCTACCGCGTTGAAGATGTGGGCGTCCTTAGCGACCGCCAATGCTCATGCGGCAGAAAAACGCCACTACTGGAACGCCTTGAAGGTCGCGTTGCAGATTTTTTAAAGAAGCCCGATGGCGGCCAAGTCGCTGGCGTTTCATTGGTTGAGCGCACTCTCACCAAGATTCCGGGTATAGAGCAAATGCAATTAGTACAAGAGCAGCTGCACGAAATATTAATTAATCGCGTTAAAGGGCCTGAATATACAGTCAACACAGACACTCAACTCATTGCAGAGTTTAGAGAAGTGTTTGGCGATGACGTTAACTTAATCATCAAGGATGTCGAAAAAATACCACAAGAAAAATCCGGCAAATACAGGTTTTCCATATGCAAGATTTAACACAACCGCTCGTTAGCGTCGTTATTGCCACCTACAATATGGGGCAATACTTACCTCAAGCAGTTGACTCTATCCTTCAACAAACATGGAAGAATCTTGAAGTCATAGTTGTCGATGACGGCTCAACAGACAACACACCAGATGTCATGCAAAATTATAGCAATGACTCGCGCGTTAATTACATACGCAATAAAAACCAAGGGCAACCCAAAGCCAAAAACTGCGGCATTAAAAACACCAAGGGCAATTTTATTGCATTCTGCGATGCAGATGACTTTTGGGAGCCCAATAAACTTGAAATACAAATACCTTTGTTCGCAGATCCAAAAGTGGGCGTTGTTTACAGCGAAGTAAGTTTTATTGACGAACACAATAATTCATTTACTAAAGAACATCACGAAATACGCCACTCAGGTAAAATCACCAATCAAATGCTAATTGAGAATTTTGTCCCTTTTGGCACCTCCGTGATTCGTCGCAAATGCATTGAGAAAAATGGAATTTTTGACGAAGAGTTTCGCATGGGAATAGATTGGGATTTATGGCTACGCTACTCGCTTGACTGGGAATTTGTATACACGCCAGAGAAAACCTATGTGTACCGTGTATGGTCCGGCCAAATGTCCAACAATTATCGCGGCCGTTACGATCACGCCAAGAGAATACTCACCAAATTTGTTGCTCAACACGGCCAAAAATTAAACAAGACATTTGTTAGAAAAGCATGGGCTGACATGTATGTCCGTGAGGCAGCGGTGTACGCTAAACATGAAAAGCTATTTTTTATGCCATTAAAAAATATACTGCGCGGCATAAGTTTGGATCCATTCAAGTTATACGTATGGAAAGCCCTTGTAAAATTATTAATCGGTAGATATTAATAGTATGTCACTCATAAAAAAAATATTGCTTCATTGCATTGAAACCCTAGGAGGCTTTCAATTGATGCGATATTTTAGAAAAAATGACCCTATTATTTTAATGTACCATCGCATTTTAAACGATGAGTTTATCAATGGCTTGGCACAGCAAGAATTTGAAAGGCAGATTGCCTACATCCATAAAAATTTTAATGTTTTATCCATTGAGGACTTACTTCAAAACATTAAAAATAATACTGCAAAGCCTTATAGTATCGCGCTAACCTTCGACGATGGTCACTATGATTTTTATACCAATGCGTGGCCAATCCTTAAAAAATATAATGTCCCCGCAAGCCTCTATATTACAACCGGGTTTGTCGATGGAACTACATGGCTGTGGCCAGATTTACTCAAATATATTTTACTCAATAGCAATACAGCCATATTGAACGTTGAAACATTGGGCGATATATCTACGCACAAAACAGCACACCATATCAGTTGGCATAAATTAGGGGATTATTGCCTTACCCTCAGCGTAGAGGCACGCAACAAACTTTTATTTAAGCTGGCAAGCGATGCAAAAATAACTATTTCCAATACACCCCAGCCACCCTTTAACGCGGTGACATGGCCACAACTGCAGGAAATGCATAAAGAAGGCTTGTTAGTCGGTAGCCACACGGTAACCCATCCCATTTTAAGTTCGCTTTCCATAGAAAACCTACACTATGAACTCGCCGCCTCGGCCAGCGCTATTCAACAACATTTAGGCACAGCACCAGCGGGTATCTGCTACCCAAATGGCCGCGCAGAAGATATTAGCGGGGATGTCATCAAAACAGCCGAACTTACCGGATACACTTATGGATTAATGGGGCGCAACTCTAAGTTCAATCCCGCACGCACGTTTAAAATAGGCAGGATCGCGGCAAATAAAGATTTTTTCTATTTCAAGTGGACGCTTGCCCGGCGCAAGCAAGACATTCCCGGCAGCTACATTCAATAATCTAATGTGTTATCAACTCTTAACTCTTGATAATTAACTACGAGCCATAAAACCAATGAATCGATTCAATACTCAGAATCAACTTAGTTTACTATTTGTTGCGCTAGCAGTAGGTATTTCACTCTTTTTCAAATTATCGCTTATTGGAGTTGGGGCCCCCTACACCACCATTGACGACTACACCTTATTTAATGCCGGCTTTATAGTCTGGTTTGGCGAAGCACCGCCACAGCGCATGTATCTTGAAAGCTGGCTAACGGGTGCGACCTCCATCGCAACCTATATTTACCACCAAATTTCACTCGGCCAAACTTCTCAGCTAGGCCTCAATTTGGTTGCCGATGCCTTTCGGGATTTTCAAAACAACCCTAGCGATTATGTACTGCACTATCGCTACCTTATGTTGTCCTTTGATTTACTCACGGCATTTTTTATTTATCGTTCAGCAACATTATTTTTTACCAAAGACCAAAATAATTACTGGTTAGCCGCATTACCTGCCTGCATGTATTTACTCACCTACAATACACTCTGGTGCAATCTTGTCGCACGCCCCGATACCATGACCGCTTTTTTCTCAGTCATCGGGCTCTACACCTATTTCAAATCTCAACAGGGCGCGAAAATAAACTATCTTTTTGCGTCTGCGATTTTTTTGGGTTGCGCCACCGGCTTTAAATTACATGCGGCCTTTTTTGTAGTAGCCATTGTGATTGATTTAGTACGTGTGCATGGCATTAAAAGCTTTATAAAGTTAGTGGTTCCAT
>CAZZEV010000225.1:0-5218 GCA_964653305.1 uncultured Cellvibrionaceae bacterium
TTGCACGCCTACCCATTCAACTTGGCCATCTACGTGAGTTTTTTGTAAGAACCAGCCGGGTGTACCTGAGTACCCAGGCGTTTTATCGCTGGTTTGAACGTTTTCTAAATATTCAAACGCAACTTTGGGTGTGACTCTATCGCCCATCGCTAACATTGCCATAGTGACTTGATAGAAATCACGCGGCCATACGGCTTTGTAGCCCGTTTGCGCTTTATCGGCAGAGGCGGTGTCGCCCCACGGATTGGATAAGGAGGCAATCATGCCGCCCGCATAGGTTTTGTCTTCCTGTGCTTTTAATACTAGCGCGCTCACGTAAAGTAATTTACCGCTGTCGGTGGTTTCTTTGGAGAGTGTTTCTAAGGCTGGCAGTGATGCTAAATAATCTTCCCAGCCAACCGCATCGCCCGTGCCATTAAAGTTTGCCAAGACTTTTTCTGCGCCCGCATTCAATGTCTGCGTGCTTGCCGCCACACTTTCTTCTTTTGAATTACCGAAGCCCAACGCAAATTGCCATTCGCCAGTTTCGCCTTTTTTCAAGGTAGGCAATTGCAATGTCATGGCGATATTGCCTGTCGTATCGCCAGTGCTGTTATAGGTATTGGTGAGCTTTCCGTTTGAGATCAAATCATTTAAGCCGTCAGATACGCCCTCAAAGCCCACAGTGCTGTTTGCGATAGTGGCATTGGTACTGATGGCTAAATGGGTTTTGCCATCGGCAGCGTACCAAGTTTTGCCGTCCTGCCAGGCTTTATCGCCGGGGCCTGTATTGCCCATATGAGGATTGATATAGAGATAGGGTGTTAAGTTGTCTGCCAATGCACGAAAGGTCACTTTCATCATGAGACTGTTGGTATCAGGATCGGTAAAGATATGCTTTTCAATTTCATAGCGTCCCTCTTTATCGCGATTGACAATTTTATAGGCGAGTGAAAGTGGGCGGCCTTGTGCATCTTTGTGTAGGTAATCGATTTGCGACAAAGTGTCAGTTTTTTCTTGGTGTAAAAAATCATCACCTTTTACATAAAACTGAGCTTCTTGAATTTGAGCCTCATGTATAAGGCCAAACATAGTTTCGGTAAGCACACCTTGAGCGAGCGAGAACCACACCTTAGATACCTTGCCCGTGCTGCCACCGTCTTTAAATTGGCCTTGGGTATATTGCTCATAAGAGGTACCAATACCTGTTTTGCCAGAATAAGACCAGTGCGCGGCACTGCCGGGTGCCCCGGGAGCGATGCTGGGTGCAGATGCGGTTGTCGCTGTTTTGTTATCGCAGGCGCTGAGTGCGATAACCGATGATATAAGAATGCCGCTCAAACTTTTTTTCATGTGAATACCATTTTTCATTTTGAGAAATTTTAAAATTATTGCTGTGACCCAAAACATTTTGCCGAGGATAGAGAGTCACAAGTTCAACGAACGATATTGGTATAAGTGCCTAGGGTATTAATGGTCTATAAATAAACAGAAATTACTCATGGCTAGAATAGAAGTTGTTGGGCGCTGAAACAATTCGCTACATACGTATTCAAATGTTAGTCTGCCTGCATACGTATGCAATAAAGATTAGCTTATGATTTCAATCTTTGCTGCTTTCACCTGATCTGGTTATGAATACGTATTCTATGGTGTTTTTAGTGCTGTGTATTCTGCATACGTATGTAGCTACTTGGTTTGATATTAAGGCTCGCGTATGTTGTGAAGCATACGCACACCTGCAGTATTGCAACATAAAAAATTAGCGTGTTGTATTCGGCAGCGTGTGACTTACTTATAACAAATATCTAATCACAGCCTGGCAGTAGTAAGCTTAATCTGGCCTTAGGTTTTGAGGGTGTAATCATGCAACAAACTCCTTGGTGGCGCGGCGCGATCATATATCAAGTCTATCCACGCAGTTTAATGGACAGCAATAACGACGGCATTGGCGATATCCCCGGCATCATCAGCAAATTAGATTACATCGCTAGCCTCGGTGTGGATGCGATTTGGGTTTCGCCCTTTTTTAAATCGCCCATGAAAGATTTTGGTTACGATATTTCCGACTATCGCGCCATTGATCCTATCTTTGGCACCCTTGCTGATTTTGATGAGTTAATTGCGCAGGCCCATGCGCGCAATATAAAAATTATTATTGATCAGGTGTTGAATCACACCTCGGATCAACATGCATGGTTTGAAGAGAGCCGCGAATCAAAAGATAATCCCAAAGCCGATTGGTATGTATGGGCAGATGCGCAGCCCGATGGCACGCCACCGAATAATTGGCTCTCCATTTTTGGCGGTTCAGCATGGGAATGGGATTCGCGTCGTTGCCAATATTATTTGCATAATTTTTTAAAAACTCAGCCAGATTTAAATTATCACTGCCCCGCGGTGCGTGAACAAATTCTGCAAGAAGTAGAATTTTGGTTGCAACGTGGAGTAGATGGTTTGCGGTTGGATGCGATTATTTTTTGTTTCCACGATAAACTCTTGCGGTCAAACCCTGCAAAACCCATTGAAGAAAGAAAAGGCCGCGGTTTTAGAGCGGATAATCCCTACGCCTTTCAGCGCCATGTTCACGATACTTGCCAGCCTGAAAATATTGGCTTTTTGGAATCACTGCGCAATTTAATGAATCGCTATCCTGGGACTGTAACCCTCGGTGAAATTGCCTCTGAAGATTCGCTAAAAACCATGGCGGAATATACCGCGGGTAATTCACGTTTGCATATGACATATAGTTTTGAATTATTGGTGGATGATTTATCGGCAAGTTATATTCGCGAAACGGTTGAGACCCTAGAAAATAATCTTACTGATGGTTGGCCCTGCTGGGCATTTGGTAATCACGATGTAACGCGGGTTATGTCGCGTTGGAACGGCAGTGATCAGTCGCCCGCTAAAGCAAAATTGCTCAATGAATTATTATTTTCATTGCGTGGCAGTGTTTGTTCCTATCAAGGTGAAGAATTAGGTTTAACAGAAGCCGAGATTGAACAGCACCAATTGCAAGACCCTTACGGCATTACCTTTTGGCCTCGCTTTAAAGGCCGCGATGGATGCCGTACGCCTATGCCCTGGGCTGCTAATGATATTAATGCTGGCTTTTCGGCATCAGAAACTTGGTTGCCCGTTGTTGATGCCCATTTGTCTAAAGCTGTTGATATTCAAGCGGCAGATAAACATTCTGTGCTCAATGCCTACCGTGAGTTTTTGGCGTGGCGAAAAACTCAGCCAGTTCTTTTATATGGTGACATTGAATTTTTAGATGCACCCGATAACATATTGATGTTTGTGCGCCACTATAAAGACGAAACAATTTTAGCTGCATTTAATCTAGCGGCAGCTGCAATTACAGTTAGTCTTCCTGACAATATGCAGGTTTCGGCTTTGCAAAAAAATGATCTTCCGCTCGCGGTTGTCAATAACAAGTATTTAGTCTTGGCTTCCTATGCGAGTGCTTTTTGCTCGGTAGATTTTTGATGGATAGTTTCGTGTTCTGGTAAATGTTGTTGAGTTTTTAGCTGTACCCTTAGTATGTGTTGTTCTCGTTATTGCTTTAGAGGCGCCCCATGGGCGCCTTTTTTTTGGTTCGTTTAACGAGAAAAGTTTTTTGCATACGTATGCGTTTTTTTGAATACGTATGCACGCTATTGTCTGGGTTTAGGGGTAAGGCCTACTATCATCGCCGAGGGCAGAGTTAATCTGTTTTACGAGCTGCAAGTTTTGTGAAGACAAAATTTGTGAGAAAAAATAATAGAGCAAACCCCTGTAGAGACAGTTAATCATGAAAAAGTTACCGTTCAACCACATGCTAGCCTTGGTTTCAACAATGACCTTGGCCGCAGGTTCACACACCGTTTATGCACAGCAAGCCGCTGCGCCAGAAGTTGATGAAATTGTTATTTCAGGATTTCGCCAAGCTATTTTAAACTCAGTAGAAGCTAAGCGTGACTCAGACGTAGTTGCCGATATTGTTGATGCAAGCGCTTTGGGTTCATTACCTGCTACGTCAATTGCAGATGCATTAGGTCGTGTACCTGGTGTTACTACTGTGCGCGATTCTGGTCAATCATCACAATTAAACATTCGCGGTATGAATGGCGATTTTATTCAAACCACGCTTAATGGCCGCGAGCAAGCAACTACCAGTTCATACACTGAAAGTCTGCGTTGGATGTCATTCGATCAATACCCTGCAGAATTAATTACGCAAGCAGCGGTATATAAATCACCAAAAGCATCGCACATTGAAGGTGGCGTTGCGGCAGTTGTTGAATTGAAAACTGCTGATCCATTAATGGCGAAAGAAGAGCACAATTTTAACGCGGGCTATCGTCGTTCATTTAACGATGCTGCCGGCGATGTAGGTGCAGATGAAGGCGGCGATCGTTTAAGTTTTTCTTATCAAGGTAAATTCCTTGAAGACAAATTGGGCGTAGCTTTGGGTTACTCTCACTTAGTACAACCAAACAATTTTGAAGGTTCGCGCGCAGGTGCAGATGGTCAAATTGGTTATGTTGCAAACAACGTAGACGGTGCCGGCGGCAATGAATCGCGCGTGCGCGCAATGCAATTCCAAGCTGGTGCAGGTAATGATCAGCGCGATGGTTTGTTAGCGACAGTTGTATTTAAACCAAACGATACCATTAAGGCGCAAGTTGATTATTTTAAATCTGAATTTGAATCAGAAGATTATCGTCATGGCGTTACCATCGGCGGTCTTTCTGGCACTGCAATGACCAACGCAAAAATTGTTGATAGTGTAGTGACTGGCGGAACTATCGCGCTTGGCAATCCAAAAACTACTAATGATTCAAGCCCATGGTTTGAAGCGCGTACTGAAGATCAATCAACACAAGCAGATTCAGAAAGTATTGGCGCAAACTTGGAGTGGTCTGTTACTGACAACGCTACTTTAACCTTTGACTACACTCACAGTGAAGGCACCAAAACACGTAAAGATCGCCTTGCATCTTTGCACGCTTATGAATTTGGCACTGCTACTGGCATGTTAAATGGCGCAAGTGTAACTGGCCCAACCTGGCAAGAGCTGAACGGCCAAACCATGACTTACATGGGCAATGGTGATGAAACCCCAACAGTGACATTTAATAATGCCGGTATCCTCACCAGCAATAAAATGCGCTTGTCTCGCTACGAAGAATATCCACACCTTTACACCGATACTGTTGACAGTTTCAAAGTGGATTTCAAATTAGATGTTGAG
>CAZZEV010000226.1:0-1563 GCA_964653305.1 uncultured Cellvibrionaceae bacterium
TCGTGGTAATCGGTGTAGTTGCCTTCAAAGAAAACAATATCTGATTCACCTTCGTAAGCGAGAATGTGAGTCGCGATACGGTCGAGGAACCAGCGATCATGCGAGATCACCAACACGCAACCGGGGAAGGCGAGAATGGCATCTTCTAATGCGCGCAAGGTCTCGATATCCAAATCGTTTGAAGGTTCGTCGAGTAAGAGTACGTTTGCGCCTTGTTTCAGCGTATTCGCTAAATGCAAACGACCGCGCTCACCACCAGACAGCTCGCCAACACGTTTTTGTTGATCGCCACCTTTAAAGTTAAAGCGGCCTAAGTAAGAGCGCGAGCTAACTTCGTAGTTGCCGATTTTCAAAATGTCGGCCCCGCCAGAAACGGCTTCCCACACGGAATGTTTATCGTCCAGATTTTCACGGCTTTGTTCAACGTAAGCGACTTTTACGGTGTCGCCAATGGTGATAGTGCCGCTATCGGGTTTCTCGGTCCCCGAGATCATACGGAACAACGTCGATTTACCTGCACCGTTACCGCCCACGATTCCAACCACTGCACCTTTTGGGATACTGAGTGATAGGTTATCGATCAATAAGCGGTCGCCATAGCCTTTGCTCACGTTTTCGAGAACGATCACTTTATCGCCCAAGCGCTCGCCCGGCGGAATGTAAATTTCGTTGGTTTCATTACGTGCTTGGAATTCTTGCGATTGCAATTCATCGAAGCGTGCTAAACGCGCTTTGCTTTTTGCTTGGCGGCCTTTAGGGTTCTGACGCACCCATTCCAATTCGGTTTTTAACGCTTTTTGGTGAGCAGCTTCAGAGCGGGCTTCTTGCTCTAAACGGGCATCTTTCTGTTCCAACCAGCTGGTGTAGTTACCCTCGTAAGGAATGCCATGGCCACGGTCGAGTTCGAGAATCCAACCGGCGGCGTTATCGAGGAAGTAACGATCGTGCGTAATCGCCACGACGGTGCCGGTAAAGCTGTGGAGGAATTGTTCCAACCAGTAAACCGATTCGGCATCCAAGTGGTTGGTGGGTTCGTCGAGTAACAGCATATCGGGGCGCGATAGCAGCAAGCGGCACAAGGCCACGCGGCGGCGTTCACCACCAGAAAGTACGGTTACGTCTGCATCCCATGGTGGAAGTCGTAATGCATCTGCAGCGACTTCTAAGGTGTGCTGTAAATTGTGCGCATCCCACGCTTGGATAACGTCTTCGCATTTTGCTTGTTTTTTGGCGAGTGCATCAAAGTCAGCATCGGGCTCTGCATAGTCTGCGTAGATTTGGTCGAGTTCTGCCAAGGCATCAACCGCTTCACGTACGCCATCTTGCACGTTACCCAACACATCTTTTGCTGGGTCAAGTTGGGGTTCTTGCGGAAGGTAGCCGATTTTGATGCCGGGCATGGGGCGAGCTTCGCCATTAAAATCCTGATCCACGCCAGCCATAATTTTTAACAGGGTAGATTTACCCGAGCCGTTTAAACCAAGTACACCAATTTTGGCGCCGGGGAAAAAGGAGAGGGAGATATCTTTTAAAATTTCACGCTTGGGCGGCACAATCTTGCCA
>CAZZEV010000226.1:1573-5218 GCA_964653305.1 uncultured Cellvibrionaceae bacterium
GAGAAATAAGTAGGCGCGTACTATAAAGAATGCGAGGGCGAGAAGGAAGTGAAGGTAGGGCGCTAAGGGCTATGACTACAACTAAAAAACCTCGCGCTGGGCGAGGTTTTAGTCGGCGAATAGTTATTTGGTGTTGTCTTCACTCTTTTCTCGTGAGAAGCGAGGTATGTGATTTCCTCGTTCCGACCGCTGTTCACCCCGAGATTCGTTTCGTGGTTGAGTAAATGTTGGGTTGTCGTTGCGTTCCACGCGTTGTTGGGGCCCCACATTTACGTTTTGTTGCTCTCTTGCTTGCTCAGCTGCGCCTTGGAAAACGGCACGATGGTTTTCATTCGTGGTAATCACTTGGCGCTCTTGGTTAACAGGGTTGGCGTTCACTGAGTTATGACGTTCAACCTGCATTGCCCCTGGGTGGCGAGCAGTTGCTTCATCGCGGCCAACATTAAAATTGGGTCTAACGTCACCCTGAGTTGGACTACTTATCTCCCGGTTGGCGCCGTTATGGCGCCAAGGACGATTTTCACGTTGATTGGATTCCGTCACCACACCATCATTTCCGCCGTTATTCTGGGTACGACTCAAACGTTCACGTATATGCTCTGAACGATCAAAAGGACGTGAGTTCGATTGGCTATGGTTTGGCCTGTGCGAATCATAGCGGGGGTTGCCGTCATTGCTGTTACCTGTCCGGTTGTCATTGTGATCCCAGCGCGAACCATTCTGGTGTTGTTGACGATATTGGCGATCATGTTGATAAGACGGACGTGGGCTGTGGTAAGTGTCCCTCAGGCGATTGTTGTAGTAGGCAACGCCTTGTCTATGAGCAGGGTTATGGCTCCAAGGA
Organism: uncultured Cellvibrionaceae bacterium; assembly: GCA_964653305.1. GTDB lineage: Bacteria > Pseudomonadota > Gammaproteobacteria > Pseudomonadales > Cellvibrionaceae > Cellvibrio. The sequence continues at coordinate 2,418 of CAZZEV010000226.1, forward strand.
CGGGCACTGTCATGACGCACAATACTTCTGCCGGTATAAAAATGCGTATTGGGGTGATGGCGATCAATCACAACGATTCGACGATCACGCCAATGGCATGAGCTGAAAAAGTAGGTTGGGCCAAGGTGGATACGCGGACCCCAGTAGAAGCCAGATACGTAGGTGTAACTGGTTGGGTAATGCCAGTAAACCGGTGGATAATCTGGCCACCACCAATTTCCATAAACCACGCGTGTGTCGTATACGGGCACATACACTATGCGCTCTTCAGTGGGTTCAATGATGATGTTGTTGTCATCGCGCTCAACGCTAATGTGTTGTGCTTTTTCCAAGTTGCCGGTGGCATAGGCGCGCTTGCGCAGTCTTTGCACGGCATCCATCACATCGCCTTCATTGTTTAAAAAGGCATCGCCTAAACGCTGAGTCCAATCCACATCTTCACTCATGCGCTTTAAGATATCGGGAAAGGCGACCAGTGCTTTTACGCTCGGGTCCCAATTTTTATTTTCCGCAAATTTAAGTGCATCCTCCGCACTCAGATCCTTATTACTACGCACCCAACGGTCAGCTTGAATCACTTCGAGCGGGTAAGTAGAGGCAATAAGCACCTGCGAGAGAAGAGCATCGGGATAAAGTGCAATGGGTGCAAGCATTTGATCGAGTTCGGCTTGGCTAAACTCAACGCCTTGCTCTGCCGCGCGGCTGGCGGGTGAAAGCGCTAGTAATGGCAAAACCATCATCAGCCCTAACACCAGCTTTTGAAAGGATTTAGTCAAACTACTCAAGTACCGGGTGCTCAAGAGTTTCATGGTTGGGTCTCGTGTTGTTATCTCATTTATAGAATCGCAACTAGTCTGCGATGCCCAGGTATTGAGCCCTTAGGATGGAAGCCTTACGCTCTATTGCCAGCTCTGACACCTTGCTACCTTTATAAGTTGCGTCGCCTTAATCCGGCCTGAATAAATCCTTGGTCGTGGAGTGGGCCGCATCATGGAATAACACTTTGTGATCAGCAAGCGCTTTATCTTGACTAAAACCTCAGCGGCTTGATAATGGCGACCTTGTATTGATTGATTTTATTTATATTGATGAGTTGGGCGAGTTTCTAATGATAGATGTGAGTTTTCAGCTAAAAGGCAGTGCTTTAACCGTAGTGGTCTTGGCGTTGGTGGAATATGATCCCAAAACCCTCGCGACAGAGCTGAAAGAGAAGATCGATCAAGCCCCGCACTTCTTTGTGAATTCGCCGGTATTGATTAGTCTTGAGCGTTTAGAGCGGCCTGAAGATTGCAAATCATTGCTTACGAATGCCGGCGAACTTATTAAGATCTGCCGTAAATTAGACTTGCAGCCCTTGGGCTTTACTGCAGTGCCAGAGGTCTTGTGGGCCGGCGTTCAAAAAACGGGTTTGGCGATTTTACCTACGCCTGCTGAGCGAGCCTTAAAAATTCCTGCGGCTGCAAAAGTGAAAGCGGCTGAACCCATTGTGGAAACTCGTATTGAGACGGTTGTTGAGCGAGTGGTTGAAACCGTTATTGAAGAGCGAGTTGTCCAGCGCATGAGCCGTGTAGTGACTCGCCCTGTGCGCTCTGGGCAACAGATTTATGCTGAAGGTGCTGATTTAATTGTGTTGGCGCAAGTGAGTGAAGGCGCAGAAGTTTTAGCAGATGGCAATATTCATATTTATGGCTCGCTGCGTGGCCGTGCGTTAGCGGGTGTAAAAGGCGACGAAAGCGCACGAATTTTTTGCCAAAATCTTGAAGCCGAATTGGTTTCAGTTGCGGGTAATTTTGTATTACAAGATGCTTTGCCGAAAGAATTGTTTAAAAAGCCAGTACAAATTTCCTTGAAGGGCGAGAAGGTGGTTGTAGAGGCTTTAGTGAGTGCGTAGATATTAGTTAGAGCATAAGTCGTGTAGAGCATCAGCCTCAACACGATTAAAAATTTCAAATAATATTTTTTTTAACGTTAAGACCATAGAAAATTTAAGGAGCCTACCTTGGCTAAGATTATTGTTGTTACTTCAGGAAAAGGCGGTGTGGGTAAAACAACCTCCAGCGCAGCAATTAGTACAGGTTTGGCGATGCGTGGCCACAGAACAGTGGTTATCGATTTCGACGTAGGTTTGCGTAACCTCGATTTAATTATGGGCTGCGAACGCCGCGTAGTGTACGATTTTGTGAATGTTATTAAAAAAGAATCAACGCTTAACCAGGCTTTGATTAAAGACAAACGCAACGAAAATCTTTACGTTTTGCCTGCTTCACAAACGCGCGATAAAGACGCATTAACCCGTGAAGGCGTAGGTGAAATTATTGAAGAGCTTTCTAAAGATTTTGATTTTATTGTGTGCGACTCTCCAGCCGGTATTGAACAAGGCGCGATGATGGCGATGTACTTTGCGGATATCGCTGTGGTAGTGACCAACCCTGAAGTATCATCTGTACGTGACTCTGATCGCGTGATTGGTCTGCTGCAGAGCAAAACCCGTCGTGCCGAGCAAAACCTTGAGCCTATCAAAGAACACTTACTTTTAACTCGCTATAACCCAACGCGGGTAGCTGCGGGCGAGATGTTAAGCGTGAGCGATGTTGAAGAAATTTTGGCAATTCCATTATTAGGCGTAATCCCTGAATCTGAAGCTGTACTTAAAGCGTCTAACCAAGGCACACCGGTAATTTTGGATGAAGAAACTCAGGCTGGCCAAGCCTATAACGATGCCGTTGATAGATTGTTGGGCAGTGAACTTCCACATCGCTTCCTTGAGGCGGAAAAGAAGGGTTTCTTAGCGCGTTTGCTTG
>CAZZEV010000227.1:0-5208 GCA_964653305.1 uncultured Cellvibrionaceae bacterium
ATCCAGTTTACTGACTCGCTCACACCAACTTAATTTTGCGCTATTAGATCCCATCCAGCGACGATGAAATCCTTCCGCTGCTTTAACCGTTTTATCAAAGTCAGTCACAAAGATATTGGTTTCTTCTGGCGGCAAAAGTGCGGCACCTATATCACCTGAAAACAAAATTTTTGCAGTAGGGTCATATAAATTGGAGTTGCCCGATGAATGTAAATAGTGCGCAGGTACTGTTTTTAGCTCCAAACCATTTAGATCAATTGACATGCCAGAATCTGGTATTGGAATAAAAGTATCTTTTTTTCCACCGAAATGCGGAATAAAACCCGTCCATAACCAAGGGATATAACAGGGTAAATCCGGATTAAACTCTAACCAAAGCGATAAGGATGAAATAATATCGGGGTCTTGGTGAGAAGCGAATAGTGCGACCATATCCTCTGGATTACAAACCGCACAAAGTGCTGCAAATACTGAGGGAAATATTTCCATTCCACCTGGGTCGGTTAAGATCAACTTTCCGTTGAAGCCAATTAAATATTCATTTGTATCAATTAAATAATTGGGCCGATCTGGATCGCGCGCTATGATTCGCCATGTATGATTACCTTGCTGATAGATTGTTTGTGCTTTTTTCATTTTTTCCTACGCATAGTATTTTTTAATCGATCAATAATCTCAGGAATGGAATCTATAAATAGGCCGAAATCTGCTGCGATTTGAGTCAGCATATGAGAAAAATCTCCTCCATAAGTAGCCTCAATTTTTAAGGATCTTGAAATTACACTGCCAAAGCGACTTGTATCCTCGGCATCGCGCAATAAATTCTGCAGCCCCTCGTAAGCCTTTAGTGTGTTACTACTCAACTGCGTGGACTGAGCCAAACTGGAATTAAGGCAATGCTTATAAGCTGGCTCGGTTATTTGTTCTGCAGCACATGCTATAAGTGAATTCATTCGGCGGTGACGGCTGTGTAAGCTTATGGTTTGTATGGATGAGTAGGACAATTGCATTAAGGTTTCCATATTTTTAGTCAGTGTTTTACTGAACATCCTTAGCTCATCTGAAATAACACCAAAACCTAAAGCAACATTACCCGCTTTACGGGATAACAAGATGGCATTGAGCGCCAATAAATTAATACTTTGTGCCAATTTCACCACAGATTTAATATCTTCATTAACTCGAACAATTAACATGAGATCATTAGTGTCATTCATAGCAACGCATCCTAAAACCTAAATATTGGGTATAGCAAAGAAATAGGATTAGCTGTATTTTTTGCAAAGCTTATTGACTAGGCTAAAATACCATGAATAAAAATGGAGGCGATTTACCCACCACCTCTCGTGCTAGTATCATTAGAATGAATTACGAGCAGTGACCGCAACAATCTTTATTGGCAACCTGAATCGTCGTGAGTGGTTCAACAACTTTTACCACTGGCTTTCTTGCTTCCTGACCATCTACTCGATCAAATAAAATATTATTCTCAAGATGAATGTGATCCATCAAATCCTCTTTAAAGGTTCGCAAGCCTAAATATAGCGCGCGCCATGTATTACAGGCGCCTTTAGGGTGCTGCATGCCATAGGTTAAACGCTCTAACATGGCAAGGTGCTCACCATGATCATCATGCTCACGGCGCATCATAAATACCGGCCCACTAGCCATACTCCCAGCACCGTGTGCAAGCATAGGAAAAAGAATGTTTTCCTCTTTACACATATGCTGCTCTAGCTCTGCCTGCATTTTTTCTAAATAGTTTGCCAACCCAAGCGGACACTCAGGGTGCTCAGAGTGTACGGTTTCAACACGATTTGCCAAACGAATTAGCTCTGGTAATTGTTGACGATGTACATCGTGGTAACGCATAAGAATATGATCAATCAATTCTAAATTTGACGCTTCACCCCAAGATTTCTGAGTTTCACTCAGCGCCAAAAGCGCGTCCAGTTCTGCGCTAATGACCTGTGGATCAATACGGCTATTAGCAGTTACTTCTCCTAGAGTTTTATTTCCGCCGCAGCAGAAATCTAGTTGATACTTGTGAAACACCCCTGTGGCACCGGGTATAGTTTTTGCGATAAAACCTAAGCGTTTATCAAGGTAACTCATGTATCTCTCCTAACATCATTCCAACATTACGACCCGTGATAGGTATCAATCATTCATCTAAAGGATAGCGAAAATTTCAATGCGTTATAGTTGCCAATAGGAATACTCATACTGCGCTTTGTAGGCACACAACTACCCACTAAGCAGTAGTGAATTTCATGACATTTATATGCACACTGTAAAAGAATGAAAATGAGGATTTAATGTGATAAATCAAACAACGTGTGTTGGCGTCATTTTGGCCGGTGGCCAATCGCGCCGAATGGGTGGCGGTGATAAATGCTTACTGCCTATAAACGGAAAATCAATTCTTCAACGCACCATAGAACGCGCGAAGAGCCAAGTAAGCACATTATTGTTTAATTGTAATGGCGACAAAGCTCGTTTTAATTTTATCGGCCTACCCTTAGTGAAAGATATTTTTGATGGGTGGCGTGGCCCATTGGCCGGCATACATGCCAGCTTAAGCTGGATGGCTACATATCAACCTGACGCAGAGTGGTTGGTGAGCTTTGCAGCGGATACACCCTTTTTTCCTGAAAACTTAGCTAAAAAATTATTGCAGCGAGCGCAAGGAAATAATTATGAGGTCATAGTGGCAACGCATAAAAATGAAATTCAGCCTTTATTTGCACTGTGGAATATTTCATTACTCAGCAAACTAGAAGAGCATTTGCATAATAATGGCAACCCTAAAATGCAAGCATGGATAAAATCTCAGCAGCATATGTGCGTAGAGTTTGAAAACATTTATCAAGATCCCTTCTTTAATATTAATACACCAGCAGACATTTCTGCCGCTGAATCTATGAGCCAATCAAGATATCCTTAAGCTAGGATCGCCATCCTTGGCGAGGGAGAACGGGAATAGCAGGTATTACTGAATAAGCGGCTGAGCACTTACATTAAAGTCATAACCTTCAATATCAGCCTCTGCAATTAAATTCTGAATATATTGCGCAATGGCTTTACGTTTTACTTTCTCATTGAGATAGCTGGCGATATTGTCTTGCACATCCGCAAACACCAACTGATTTCCGGGTGTAATTCGATTGATTTTTGCGACGTGAAATCCGTAACGGGTTTCTATCGGCTTAGTCATTAAGCCAACCGAACCCAATAATAATTGACGCTCAAATTCTGGCACCGTTTGGCCGCGACTAATTTGCCCCAAATCACCGGCATCAGATTTTGAAGGGCACGCAGAGAGTTTCAATGCAAGCTCGGCAAAATCAGCGCCTGCCATTAAATCAATAATCGCTTTCTCTGCATCCAACTTAGCAAGAATGCGCCCCTCGTCATCACAGGGTTCAGCTGCCAGTAGAATATGCTGTACCTCAAGAATAGGCGAACTGGTAAAGCGTTTTTGGTTTTGTTGAAAATAATGCTCGCATTCTTTAAGCGTTGCATTGGGAATAGCCACTTCATGCGCAATAAGTGCTTCAAGGAAATCATCGGCTGAGGTGTTTTCATCATCACTCGTGACGACCAACCCCAAAGCCTGCGCGCGCTGGCGCAACAACTCAGAAATAATTAACGACTCGGCCGCTTTAATCATGGCTTCACGCTGCGAATCTGCAGGGTGATACTGCATTTCTGACAAAATAATTTGTTCAGTGATAACGGCTTGGTTTACTTGAATCATAATTTTTCACCTACATAGTGATTAATCAAAAAACGGCTTTAGCCGAGAACCTCCAGAATATTCCCAACTAAAGCCGCTTCTACAACAAAAACAATTATCGAATTACTTCCACGCCTTCTTTCTAACCACTTGGTAATTTCTACCAAAATATTTAACCGGTACGCTGGCAATATGCACAAGGCGGCTAAAAGGAAAGGCAATAAACAACGTCATACCAAAAAATACGTGCAGCTTATAAATCCAATGCACAGGCTCAATGGCTTGCGCAGCGGCAATTGCATCGAAGGTAACAAAATTCTGCGCCCAACTCATTAACATCATCATTTCCGCACCGTCTAAATGGTGTGCTGATACAAAAATTGATGATAAACCTAAGAGCAGTTGCACAAACAACATCAACAACACCACTATATCCATAGTACTGCTTGAAGCGCGCACACGTGGATTGGTTAAACGACGCACAATTAAAATTACCATACCGTATAAGCAAATTAATCCAAAAAATCCACCCATACCCATAGCAATAAGCTGTTTAAACTCGGCGTGAACCCCCAAGAAATGCCACACCTCAACTGGTGTTAGCAAACCTACAAAATGCCCCATCAATACAAAAATAATACCGATGTGAAATGGCTTACTGCCGCGCTTTAACATTTTGCTTTCAAGCAGCTGACTAGAACTTGCTTTCCATGTGTATTGCTCGCGGTCGTAACGCACCCATGTTGCAATAAAACACACAATTATAGCGATGTACGGAAATATTCCGAAGGCAATCATATTGAGATAATTCATAGTGGCTCCTGAACGCGAGTACCCGCATGGAAATTTAACAGCGATTCAACATTAATAAACTCTTGATGGTCTTTGCTTTGCGCTTGTGTGGGGCGCTTGATACTAATACCACAGGCGTCTGCATCGGATTCGGCGGTAAAACTTACCGCCTCTTCTTCCCACACTTTATCTAAAGCTTCAGGCGTGTCATCGCGCTGCTCATGTTTAATTTGTTGTTGAATATCGCTGAGGTCAACGTGCACTTGCGATAAATGCAACAAACTGTGAAAGAGCGCTGCGTAGTTGCTGTTGCGTTCATCTAAGCGGCACGCGAGCACCGCTAAAATATGTGCAACTTCTTCTAAGCCAATTTGTGCATTGGTATCGCCTTGCGTGGATAAAAATTCCAAATACAGCGGAATATAATCGGGCAATTCCAAAGCAGCAATATCCAAACCGGCAGCTTGATATTGTTGCTGTAAATTCACCATCGCCTGACCACGATCACGCGATTCGCCGTGAATGTGCTCAAATAATAGCAGCGATACCGCACGACCACGCTCAAACAAACCATCGTATTGAGACTGCCAATCCAATAAGGGCATTGCACAACGATCATAAATAAAATCGCTTAGCGATTTCTTTAATACCTCGGGAAGTGTTGATTCCGCGACAAT
>CAZZEV010000228.1:0-5206 GCA_964653305.1 uncultured Cellvibrionaceae bacterium
TCCTCGTGCGGACGATCGAGCACCAAAATATGCCCCACATTTCCATAGGCATCTGTATGACGCTGATATTTGCCTGGTGCAGTAATTTTCCAATCAATTGCCTGCTGGTGCGCTTCAGTGCGCGGCGTTAAACGCAGATGTTGAATGGTGTAATCCACCGGCGTTGAATAGCGATACACGGTTTCGTGTTGAATATTCAGCAGCATAAAATATCCCTCTTTTTTGGTTTTGACCAAATGAATCGATTTAAGCAGCTCGCATGGGCATCAAAAAATCATGGCTGATCCGCATCCCCAAATCATAAATTCGGTATTGGAATTTTTCTAAATAAGGGTGCAAGCCTTCTTCTAAAATTTCTTCAATTTTTACGTAGCGTAATTGTGCACTCAACTGACCCGCCAAACGTTGAGTTTCCTGCGAGTGTTGATTGGCTAACTTTTGTAGCATTGACTCAACTTCTGTCATGCAAGTTGTTAATGAGCGCGGCAATTCAGAATTGATGATAAGCAGCTCAGCAACTTTGCTGGGCAACACGCTATCGCGATAAACACGGCGATAAATTTCAAATGCGGATACCGAACGCAACAAGGCACCCCATTGATAATAATCAGCCGCAATTCCAATCGGCTCGCCTTCAGCGATCAAATAATATTTCACATCCAAAAGGCGTGCAGTGTTGTCAGCGCGCTCAAGGTAAGTACCTAAACGAATAAAACAAAATGCATCGTCATGCAGCATGGTGCCGAATGTCACACCGCGTGAAAGTGACGAACGCGTTTTTACCCATTCAAAAAAACCCGAGAATTCTTCATCCTGCAACTTACGTTTACTGACGTTTAACATTTCCAACCAAGTAGAGTTTATGGTCTCCCACATTTCCGAGGTTAGCGTGCCGCGTACCGTATGCGCATTTTCGCGCGCTGCTTTTAAACAGGAATAAATAGATGACGGATTGCTGGGATCAAACACCATAAACGCCAACACATTTTCCGCAGTAACTTCTGGATAAGTTTTTAAATAAGTAGGCAACTGATCATTACACAAAAGTGCTGCCTGCCAATTTCGGCTTGCACTCTCAGCAGATTGAGGAGCGAGTGATGTCTGCCACGTAATATCTAATAAACGCGCAATATTTTCTGCACGCTCAATGTAGCGCGCCAACCAAAATAAATGATCTGCCGTGCGTGATAACATATTTTTTTCTCCATCTACTCTTATAAGGGGCCGCTTACAGTACTGGTTATTAGTCTTCTAATACCCAAGTATCTTTAGTGCCACCACCTTGCGATGAGTTCACCACCAGTGAGCCTTCACGCAATGCAACACGTGTTAAACCGCCGGGAACCATGCGAATATCTTTGCCCGATGACAATACAAAGGGGCGCAAATCTATATGACGTGGCGCAATACCCGCATCCACAAAAATGGGGCAAGTCGATAAGGCCAATGTAGGTTGCGCGATATATTTGTTAGGGTTAGCGATTAAATGTTTACGGAATTCTGCAATTTCTGCCTTAGTCGCAGCAGGCCCTACCAACATGCCGTAACCGCCCGCACCGTGAGTTTCTTTAACAACTAAATCCGCAAGATTGTCTAACACATAAGCCAACTCTTCTGGCTTTCTGCACATGTGCGTGGGCACATTATTTAAAATCGGCGTTTCATCTAAATAGAATTTAATCATCTCTGGAACGTAGGGATAAATCGACTTGTCATCGGCAACGCCCGTGCCTATCGCGTTAGCGAGTGTTACACGGCCCGCGCGATAAACCGATAACAATCCAGCTACGCCAAGCATAGAATCTTGACGAAATGCGAGTGGATCCAAGAAGTCATCGTCTAAACGGCGATAGATAACATCAACACGTTTCGGACCTTGGGTCGTGCGCATATACACTGAATCATCGCGCACAAATAAATCGCGGCCTTCCACTAACTCTACGCCCATTTGTTGCGCCAAAAATGCGTGTTCAAAATAAGCCGAGTTGAAACTGCCTGGCGTTAAGACCACCACATTAGGATTTTCTACGCCTTGGGGAGCACACTGACGCAAATTATCTAAGAGCATATCGGGATAATGTTGCACAGGTGCTACAGCGTGTTTAGCAAACAATTCTGGAAATAAACGCATCATCATTTTGCGATTTTCCAACATGTAAGACACGCCGGAAGGCACACGCAAATTATCTTCCAAGACGTAAAATTCACCCGCACCGGCGCGCACCATATCTACGCCAGCAATATGCGCATAAATTTGATTGGGAACATCGACGCCTTGCATCTCTGGGCGATATTGCGCGTTGCGAAGAATTTGCTCAGGAGGAATTAAACCAGCCTTTAAAATTTCTTGGCCGTGATAGATATCGTGCAGAAATAAATTTAAGGTTTTAACGCGTTGCTCTAAACCTTTTTGCAGCATCTTCCATTCATTAGATGGAATGATGCGGGGGAGTAAATCAAAGGGAATTAAACGTTCCGTACCTTCCTCTTCGCCATAGACCGCAAAGGTAATGCCCAAGCGGTGAAAGGTTAAATCGGCTTCTGCTTTTTTGCGCGCCAAACGCTCTTTAGGCAAAGTACTTAACCATTGGCCGTAGGCTTGGTAGTGAGGCCTCAACACCTCAGGAGCAGCCATCATCTCATCGTAAAAAACAGGTTTAGCCATTGGACACCTACAAACTTATTATCGGTAATGTGAATGGAGCGAAATACGTGCCAAGAAAACAGCGATTTTTAAGGGGGTTCAGAGGAGCAAATGCACCAAATTGAAGCAACACATCAAACTAGCGCCAAATCAGCGCCTTTTTGAAGCAACACTAAAAAGGTAGCCTACTTTTGCAAGGCTGACGAAAAAGAATGGTGCACTCCGCGCTCCAAAAAGAGGGCACCTAGAATGAAAAAAGAGCACATGAGGTGCTCTTTTTTGAACGACAGAACTGAAACAGAGGAACAGCGGTTTACTTAATCAAGCGAATCGCAAAAGGTGCGCGGTAAGTTTGACCGCTATTGGCAGCAATAATACCCATGATGCAGAACACCAAGTGCAGAATCCCAACAGCAGCAATAACCAGGAAACCAATCAAAATTATCGCCAAGATAGTACCCGCAACATAACCAATAATGGCGGTAATCGACCAATTCAAGGCTTCTTTGCTTTGATCAACAATATAAGGGTCATCTTTTTTAACCAAATACAAAACCAAACCAGGGATAAAACCAAAAAACAGAGTTCCTATCCATAGTAATAAGGCGAGGTTTTTAGAGTCTTGTGAGACCTGAAATACTTCTTTTGTTTCTACCGGATCCGTCATAGCAGCCACCTTTATAATGTAGAGAATAGAGTTTTTATGAAAAAATAGTCAAAGCCCGAGCACTATAGTCATAGTCAGCATAGCTATGCAATATTCGCCTGAAACGGTGTGTGAAAAATGCTATAGTGCGCGCCTTTTTATGAGGTTGCTCAAATAGATAGCAGCAGCCTTAGACATCGACTCAGCCAGTTAAGCAGACCTATGACTCAATCAAACGCCAAATCACCCGCTCGTAAAATATTGGTTACCAGTGCCCTTCCCTATGCCAACAGCGATTTGCACCTCGGCCACATGCTGGAGCAAATCCAAACTGACATTTGGGTGCGATTCCAAAACCTGCGCGGTAACGATTGCCTCTATTTCTGTGCAGACGATGCCCACGGCACCGCCATCATGCTGAAAGCCGAAGAGAAAGGCATCACGGCCGAAGAGCATATCGCCAATATCAAGCGCGATCACGAGTCAGTATCGGCAGGCTTCAATATCAACTTCGCCAACTTCCACAGTACGCACACTGAAGAAAACCGCGAGTTGTCTTATATGATTTACGAGCGCTTGGTAGCCAATGGCCACATCGCCAGCCGCAAGATTTCGCAGGCCTTCGACCCAGAGAAAAATCTGTTCTTGGCCGACCGTTACATCAAGGGCACCTGCCCCAAGTGCAAAAGCGAAGACCAATACGGCGATAACTGCGAAAAATGCGGCGCGACCTATTCGCCCATGGACTTGCTCAATGCTAAATCCACCATCTCTGGCGCAACACCTATTGCCAAAGATTCAGAGCACTTTTTCTTTACCCTACCTGCGTTCAGCGATTTCCTGAAAGAGTGGACACGCGCTGGTCACCTGCAAGATGAAGTCGCCAACAAAATGGCCGAATGGCTGGATAGCGGCCTGCAAGAGTGGGATATCTCCCGCGATGCGCCCTACTTCGGTTTTGAAATTCCCGGCCAACCCGGCAAGTTCTTCTATGTTTGGCTGGATGCACCCATCGGCTATATCGCCAGCCTAAAAAACTATGGCGATAAGCACGGCATAGATTGGATGGATTACTGGAAGCAGGATTCCACCGCCGAGGTTTACCACTTTATCGGTAAAGATATCGTTAACTTCCACGCGCTCTTTTGGCCCGCCATGTTGCACTCCGCCAAGTTGCGCACGCCCACCAAAATTTGCGTTCATGGATTCGTGACCGTTAACGGCACTAAGATGAGTAAGTCGCGCGGTACTTTTATTAACGCGCAAACTTATCTTGATCACTTGAACCCAGAGTATTTGCGCTACTACTTCGCCGCCAAGCTGACGAGTGCGGTTGACGATATTGACCTCAATCTTGAAGACTTTATCCAACGCGTAAACAGTGATTTAGTCGGTAAGGTAGTAAACATCGCCAGCCGTACGGCGAAGTTTGTAAATAACGCAGGTGGTGTGTTGGCGAGTGACGTTGCCGATGCGGATTTGTGGCAAAAATTTGTGGATGCCGGCGAAACTATCGCCGCACACTACGAAGCCCGCGACTACAGCAAAGCCCTGCGCGAAGTTATGGCGCTGGCCGATTTGGCCAACGAATACATTGCAACCCAAGAACCTTGGAAACTGGCAAAACAAGCCGGTGCAGAAGCGCAAACCCAAGCCGTGTGTACGCTCGGCATTAATATGTTCCGCGCAATTCTCACTTACTTGAAACCAGTAGTGCCAACACTCGCAGCAGATGCTGAAGCATTCCTCGGCGAAACCTTGGGTTGGACTGCGCCGGTAAGTTTCCGTGGCAATTCAAGTATTAATGAATTTAAACCGCTGCTGACCCGTGTAGAAAAAGACAAGGTAGATGCCATGTTAGAAGCGACTAAAGAAGCACTGGCCGCTGCCGCGGCGCCACAAAAAACCGGTCCTTT
>CAZZEV010000229.1:0-4235 GCA_964653305.1 uncultured Cellvibrionaceae bacterium
TTTAGAAAAATTCCAATACCGAATTTATGATTTAGGTATGCGCATCAGCCATGATTTTTTAATGCCGATGCGAGCTGCTTAATTAGATTGATCCGGTCAATGCTAAAAAGAGGGATATTTTATGTTGCTGAATATTCAACACGAAACTGTGTATCGCTATTCAACACCTGTGGATTACACCATTCAACATTTGCGTTTAACGCCGCGCACTGAGGCCCATCAACAGGCAATTGATTGGAAAATTAATGCGCCAGGGAAATATCAGCGCCATACAGATGCTTATGGCAACGTGGGGCATATTTTGGTGCTCGATCGTCCTCACGAGGAAATTCGTATTACCGTGAGTGGTCAGGTTGAGATGTCCAAAGAGAATGCGCATTTGCCATCGGATGGTGGTGAAGTGCCGTTAATGGTTTATTTGCAGCCAACGCACCTCACGTCGGCAGACGACGCAGTCTTAGATTTGGCCCAAGCAGCTCGTCGAGCTAAACGCGGGGCTATTGATTCCATGTTTAATTTGATTGACGGTATTCAGCAGGCAGTGGCCTATGTTCCGGGTACCAGTCAGGTTACGAGTACGGCGGCGGAAGTTCTAGAAATGGGTTCAGGTGTCTGTCAGGACCATGCGCACGTCTTTATCGCCTGTTGCCGTGCACTCGATTTACCTGCCCGTTATGTGAGCGGTTACATTCACCCCGGCGATACCGATCATGCAGCCAGTCACGCGTGGGCCGATGTATGGCTTGAGGGAATGGGTTGGGTGAGCTTTGATATCACCAATGCCAACTTCGCCGCCTCTGAGCATTGCCGATTGGCGGTGGGGCGCGATTATCTTGATGCCTGCCCCGTGCGCGGTGTGCGTCATGGCGGCGGCGCAGAGGCGATGGAGGTGATGGTGCGAATTGCCCACCCTGATTCGGCCGGTGTGCTGCTACAATCTATAGTGTCTTTCCCTCCGGTAGGTAAGACGACCAAACAAGATTTACCACAACAGTAATGATTTTCGCTCTGAGTACGCCTTGGAGCGCACCTCCAAGGTTTTGAGTTATGACGTATTGCATTGGGCTTCAAGTTGATTCTGGGTTAGTTTTTTTATCAGATTCGCGTACAAACGCGGGTGTTGACCACATTAACACCTTCCGCAAAATGACGGTGTTAGAGCGCCCAGGCGACAGAGTCATGGTGTTGTTAACATCGGGTAATTTGGCCATTAGCCAAGCAGTGATTAATGAATTAAAACCTCTAGAAAACAGTTTATTGGTTGATGCAAAAAATATGGTTGAGGCCACCCGTATAGTGGGTGATGCTCTTCGTGCTGTTTACAGTCGCGATGCGGAAGCCTTTAAAGAATTTGGGTTAGATTTTGCGGCCAGCTTTATTTTTGGTGGTCAGATAGGCCATGAGCCTCCGCGCCTGTTTCAAATTTACGCAGCTGGAAATTTTATCGAAACAACCCGCGAGACCCCTTACTTTCAAGTGGGTGAATCTAAATACGGCAAGCCAATTATAGATCGCGTGGTTGAACCCAATACCACACTAAAAGATGCGGCTAAGTGCGCCTTAATTTCAATGGATTCAACTATTCGCTCAAATCTGAGTGTAGGTATGCCACTGGATCTATTGGTGTATGAAACCAACAGCTTGAGTGTAAAAACCCATGTAAGCATTGGTTTAGACGATCCTTATTACAAGCAGTTGAGATCAAGTTGGGGGGAGCGCTTACGTCATGCCTTTCACGATATGCCTGAGCCTGATTATTGGGCCTAAGCTTGAGTTTTTCTTTTCAGAAGTAACGCTAGAAAATCGTCCCTGCTCATTGGATGATGCATGAAAAAGCCTTGAGCCATGGTGCAGTTATTTTCGATGATAAAATCTAGCGTCTCTTGATCTTCAATTCCCTCGGCAATTACTTGTAGGTCCAAGTGGTTGCCGATGTCAATAATGCTGCGAGCAATTGCATATTTCTTTTTATTTTGCGTGACACCAATTAAAAACGAGCGGTCAATCTTTAAATAATCTATAGGTAGATCTTGTAGATAGCTGAATGATGAGTAACCTGTCCCAAAGTCGTCAATAGCAAAACGAATTCCAATTTCTCGTAACTGATTCATGGTGTGCAGTACGCTTTCCTTATCCTCCATAAATAAGGACTCAGTAATTTCAAATACAATTTTTTCACCGGTTATGCCATAAGTCTTTAACTTATATTGGATGTTGTTTGCGAGCTCACTGTCCTTAAACTCTCTTGCAGAGAGATTGATGGCAACGGTTATGTCATCAATGCCGTGGGTTTTCCAACGAGCGAGTTCTGCGCAAACCTTGTCAAATACGATGCGACCAATTTCCCCAATTAAATTCGCTTGTTCCGCAATAGCAATAAATTGCGCGGGTGGAATCATGGAGCCATCTTGCTTAATCCAGCGAACTAATGCTTCGGCAGCCGCAATCTCGCCAGTACGGAGGTTTATTTCGGGTTGTAGAAAAATGGTGAGTTGTTGGTTGCTAATTGCCTGACGAAGATTATGCTCAAATTCTAGTTGGTGCAGAGCCAAGCGTTCTAGTTCTTCGCTGTAAAACTGAAAGTTATTTTTACCTAATTTTTTTGCGCGATACATGGCCATATCGGCTTTGCCAATTAAACCGTCAGGTACAGTGTCGTCACGTGGGTAAATGCTAATACCCATGCTGCAACTAATAAAATGGTCGTGGTTATTCAGCAAAAATGGTTGCGCTAGCGCTTCTAAAATATTGGAGCACATGCGCGTAAGTCCCGTTTGTGATATGGGCGTTTCAATCATTATTACAAATTCGTCGCCGCCGAGTCGCGCTAAAATATCGCCCTCGCGTACGCATGCGCGCATGCGCTTGGTGGCTGTGCGTAAAAGTATATCTCCCGCTTCATGACCTTCAGTGTCATTTACCTTTTTGAAATTATCGAGATCGATAAAAATAACAGCAATTTTTTTATTGGCATCGGCACATTCTTTGATGCTCGTGTCAATTTTTTCCAGTAAAAAATTACGGTTGGGAAGTCCTGTTAATAAGTCGTGGTAGGCTTGGTGGTGAATAAACTCTTCAATTTTTTTCTCTTCTGTTGCATCGCGCAAACACCATACTCGGCCAATCAAGCGATTGTTTTGGAGTTGAGGCAGTGAGTGATATTCAAATATGCGGCCATTTACGAAGTGCAATGTACCTTTTATGTGCGCATCTGGTTGTTTGTCTAGTGAATCAACTATTTCGCTTAAATGCCAAGGGTTGGACAACATCTTTCGAACATTTTGCCAAGATATAGTTTGTTTTGTACCTTCGTATTTGGTGATATCAGGTAATAACTCTCTTCCCAGTTTATTACTTTTGATCAGCTGTCCTTGATTGTCGAGCGACAAAATAATTTCACCAGTCGCATCAAAGGTTGCACTTAACGCGGTGAGGGATTTGTGTAGCTGATCTTGGGTGTCGCTTAGTGTTAACAACTGTTCTTGTAGGAGTTGGTTTCTCGCTGTCAATTCTTTAGAAGTAAGATATAGGGAGTTCTCGAGCAGTTTTGTGTCATCCTCATGCTGTGCATATGCATCGGAGATTGCTCTGAACAGTGCGGTTTGCTCATGCTCTATACCTGAGTTTGGACAATATCGCTTGAGTTGGCGCAATAAAAGTTTATGCATAGATTATGTCTATTATTTTTTCTCGGATAATAAAGTGATGGTCATGGTTTGATTATGTACATCACAGCGCCCTAATTCTAACAGTGGCGATATTTCTCCGTATGAATAGAAACCTGTCATTGGGCAGTGGTTCACTTCCTCCGCGACCACTTCCAGTTCCTCTTCGGTTCGCTGTGCGAGCACTAGGCGACGGCCAACGCAACTAATTAGGATCGCTAATTCGGGTTCTATATCTGCGCAGCTTGATAGTGCTTGTAGTGCGGCGCCATTGGCACCTTCAACGAGGTTTTCGTAGTTGGAGCGCATAAGTTGGCAGCTTGCCCCTTCGGGGACGTCACCTGCAAAGCACATGGTTTGCTTGGCCTCATCTATGGACAAAATAGTACGTACGACGGGTTCAGTACTGCCTGCTTGAGTAACCGCGAGAGGGAACAAAAGGGCGGAAGCGGGGAGTTGATTAGAGAACTCGCCAAGATATTCTTTATAGTCTGTATGCTGAAAAATCGTTTTTTTCATAAAATAATAGTTAATAATATCATGTGTTTCCCGTGAGTTTAAAGTAAAAAT
>CAZZEV010000229.1:4245-5196 GCA_964653305.1 uncultured Cellvibrionaceae bacterium
GAGCCCCAGAGCTGGGCGGCCATCAATTTCATAGAGAATATTATCTTCTGCTCGGGTAATTTTTCTCTCTGGCCCGAAGGCCTTCCAGCCACCAAGGTGGCCGTGACCAATTTTGATGTGCTCACCATAAATTCCACAAATGACCACTAATCCTGAAGCGATGATCTGGTTATGCCATATTTGGGTTTCCTTAAAATCTGTACCATCGCCGGCTAGTCCGCCGGTGATGGCCACATGTATTGGAAGATATTGGCTGAGGCTGTTTACCAGTGCAGATCCGTTAATTAACTGGCCATCTGCTAGGACAAAAACATGGCGCAATTCATGGAGCGGTAGTTGCGCTACTAGGGCGGCGGCAAGCTTATTGGTATTTTGGTAATCCTTAATATTTGCGCTTGCACAAAATATACAGCTGCTTTCGAACTGAATGGCAGTTACACATAAACTATGATCGAAGAGTTGGGTTCCGTGAATTTCTCCGCTTGTGGTGCAACCGACAATATCTGCTTGTGGAAAAGCCGTTTGAAGTTGGTCTAAAACGTGCCTGTCTTTAATAAGTTCGCGATTACCAAATGCTAGAACCCAATGTGCAGAGCTTTTTAAAGGAAGAGTTTTGGTCCACGTTTTATCAACTAACTCAGATTGAAATATTTCCACTCTAGCCTCACCAGATAAGGGAAAATCTATTTTTTGTATGCGTTAAGTTTAGCGTAAGATTTTAGATCAGGCCGATTAAACCTTATATTTTTTGCGGTTTTTGGCCACAGATGAAAGTTGTTAGCGCACTTACTCCATGATAATCCCCAGATTGCACTATTTTACGCCAGATACTGTGCGTTTTCTGCTCCACTTTTTTATTCGGAGTTATAGCGCATACAGGTTGGCAATGATTGCAGGGTTACAATTAGTGACATTTGTGAATTTTGGATGGAAACCCACTTATGCCACAAT
>CAZZEV010000230.1:0-5096 GCA_964653305.1 uncultured Cellvibrionaceae bacterium
GAGCGTGTTGCTTTCGGTACTTCCTCTTCTTCCGCCAGTAACATATCACTTTCATCAAAATCAACTTCTTGCGCCATGAACACGTCGTCGCGATCAAATACGCCTGATTCTTTAGTTTGCAAAGTCATTTTCAGCCCCTTAAATCGTAAAATTTAGCTAGTTCAAACTAGCTTACCCAAGCTATACCTTCCCTTCAGCCTACTTCTTTATTCTGGATCAGGTTTTCGAGTCGCTTCACAGACCCCAGTTATATTTACTTATCGAATGTGTCAGCACTATTAACGCTTGGGTAAAAATTTCAGTGGATCCACTGGACTACCTTCGCTACGAATCTCAAAGTGAAGCTTAACTCTATCAGTACCGCTTGAACCCATATCGGCAATTTTTTGCCCAGCTTTAACGAATTCGCCTTCTTTTACTGATATTTCATCATTATGTGCATAAGCACTTAAGAAGGTTTCGTTATGTTTTAAGATGAGCAGCTTACCGTACCCGCTCAACCCGCTTCCGGCGTAAACCACTTTCCCAGAAGCCGCTGCAAGCACAGGCTCCCCCAATTTCCCACTAAGATCAATACCTTTATTTAATCCAGTCTCGCCCTGAAATAGGGCAATTAGTTTTCCAGAGGAAGGCCAGTGCCACTTAGGGGCGCTTTGTAAACCAGCACTAACTCTTGAATTAGACAAAGCAGGCGATCCTTTTCCTGACCGAATATCACCTGAGATGCCCCCTTTGCCCTGACTATTTTTTACAATTGACTTGGTATTGCCGGTGTTTGTGTTTTGGCCGCTTCCGGTACGCAAGTCAACCCGAATTTTTTGGGATGGATAAATAGTATAAGGCGGTTTTATAGCGTTGAATTCAGCGAGCTTTTTAAGGTCTACTCCATATCGCCACGAAATTGAAAAGAGCGTTTCACCGGCGCTAACTGTGTGCACTTTTCCTTTGGAAGTTAAGCGGCCAGATTGCTCGTGAACGTCCGCCCCAGGGCTAGATGCACAAGAAGACAACAAGCAAGTAGCGATCATAATACTGAACACACCTAATAAGACATCTGAACTTTTATAGGAGCGTATAAGCATATTAAAGTGAGGGATCTAGGGTTAAGTATCTGTTGTTTTTATAACTTATAGCGCTAAATATATGAAATTTATTTTAAAATTATCTAAAATCTTTATATAAATATGCACCATTAATGGTTAATTAATCGCCAAAGCTATGGTTTCTACTGATTTTTACAAAAATGATGCACAAATCGGACGCGAAATTGACGATATAAAATGTGAGCCTGCACAAAAAATAATGACGAAATAAAGCAGAATTTATTAGCGAGAAGTACCGGAAACTAAGGGGACAAATTTGACCGGCTCAATAATCCGGGTAACGAAATTATCTGTATCGCCATCGCGCATAATAAGGTGCAAATGTTGCTCCCTACCACCAATAGGGATCACTAATACACCCGATGGTGCCAACTGCTTAAGTAGTTCTTGCGGGACTGAATGAGGCGCAGCAGTGCTAAGAATGCCATCATAAGGGCCCATTTCTGGCCAACCGAAGCCGCCATCAGCATGGCGCAAGCTGACATTGCGCAATCCCAATTGACGCAAGCGATCACGTGCTTTGTCTTGTAGCGGCTTAATACGTTCAACACTGTAAACCTGCGGAACCAGCTGAGCTAAAACAGTAGTTTGATAACCTGAGCCAGTACCTACCTCTAATACTTTATCTAACTTACCTGACGCACCTAACAAAATTTCTGTCATACGCGCAACAGTATAAGGCTGCGAGAGTGTTTGGCCGTGGCCGATGGGTAATGCAGTATCTTCGTAGGCGCGGTGGGAAAGGGCTTCATCGAGAAAAATATGGCGAGGTGTGTTGCGCATTACATCGAGCACGCGCATGTTGGTTACACCTTTATCGACTAAACGCTCGATTAAGCGATCGCGAGTTCGGGCTGAAGTCATGCCCACACCTTGCAACATTAAGTCACTCATTTCAGCCCTCCTCTATACGACTAATTAATAATGATTCAATACATTTGCGTAACAATTAAAGCGTCAACTATATCACACAGAAGCCGTTTCGGTTTTTATCGCCGAATGTAAAACCGTTAATTCACGTAAAATTGTGGTCGCAAACTCCCCACTACCCAAGCTAAAAGTTAGCTCCAAATCATCACCTAACCAACACCATGACGCAGCATCTGGCTTTAGCACCAAAGCACGACGTTCTTGTGATAAACCCACATGCTCTAATCCATCGCGCCAATCAGCCCAAGCGTCCATTGCAGTCACTTCTATTGCCAATGCCTGATCTGTTGCAGCGGAGCGGCCACGCCCCCATAAAGGGGCAGTTGGAAATACGTCTGGCTCACCATTCACTACCTCCTGCCAATTTTTTGCCAAAACACGTGCAGCTAATACTTGGTTAAAGAGGTAAGAGCGCGCAGCGGATAACATCAATCCGCGCTTTTGTTTATCGCGAATGCGTTTTCCTTCCACCAATATTGCGTGAGCTTCAGATAAATTATTTGCATTGCGGCCAAAGCGTTGCTCACCGTAATAGTTTGGGACGCCTTGCGCGAGAACCTGCGTAATTTTTTGCTCGAAAAGTGACTTATCGGTAAGGGTAAAGTCACGCAAACGAATAATAAAACGATTGGTTTCGTGATCGCCACGACGCAACTTATGTTGGTGACGACTGATTGCTAATATCTTAATGGTCTCACTATTTAATGGGGCCCAATCAGGCTCTAATTCTTGTTTGGACAAGTAAACACTGAACCATTGCGTAGTAACAGCATGGCGATCTTTACGACCGCAGTAACCCACATCCATGACTTTCACTTTTGCAAGCTCAGCAATTTTCTCTGCCACCCACGCGGTATTTTCACCGCGTTTCCATACATGCAAATAGACATGTTCGCCTTCGCCAAGAGGTTCAAAACCTAAGGTTTCATCGACTTGAAAATCTTCTGGTTCAACACGAAAGCTCGCGTTGGCATCTGGTTGCCCATAGGCATAAGGAAAGTCTAACGAAAACTCTAGCGGAGATATGGATTGCATAAATTAAATTCGGAAAAGTGAAATAAAAAATCCAACACTCGCGTTGGGAGTATTGGATTTCAGCGATAGAGATTAATTTAAATTTTTGATAATAAAACAACAGCGTAGGCGGCTATACCCTCTTCACGTCCCGTAAAACCTAATTTTTCAGTTGTGGTAGCTTTCACATTGATTTGGTCATTGTCAGCCTGCAAATCAGCGGCGATATTTTGCACCATGTGTGGAATGTAATTTGCCATGCGCGGCTTTTGCGCAACGATTGTCATGTCAGCATTTTCAAGCTTCCAACCTTTAGCTTTCACTTTGCCGTAAACCATACGCAAGAGCGAGCGGCTATCTGCATTGCGATACTGCATATCGGTGTCAGGAAAATGTTTGCCAATATCCCCAAGCGCAGCGGCACCAAGCAGCGCATCGCAAAGTGCATGCAACAAAACATCGCCATCAGAATGCGCGATTAAACCATTTGAATGCGGAATCACTGCACCGCCTATAACAATTTTGTCACCATCACCAAAAGCGTGAACATCATAGCCATGGCCAATTCTCATAAATTTTTCTCTTGCTGTTTTAAAATAAACTCAGCTAACAACAAATCATCCGGGCGAGTTACTTTAATATTATCCGTTCGGCCTTCGACAACTTTAGGTTGATGACCGCATAACTCAACGGCTGAGGATTCGTCGGTGATATTTGCGTTGTGTGCAAGTGATTGCATTAAGCAATCGCGCAATAACTTATAGCGAAACACTTGAGGGGTTTGCGCTTGCCACAAAGCACTGCGATCTACCGTTGCTTGAATTTTATTGATGCTAGCAACTTGTTTAAGCGTATCGCTAACAGGAACTGCTAATATTCCCCCGACTTCATCACCCTCTACTCCATTGCACAGCGCTTGAATATTTTCGATAGCTACACAGGGGCGCGCAGCATCGTGCACCAAAACCCAATCCTGGTTGTGCGCCTTGTCGGCCAAATAATTCAAACCATTTAATACTGAATCTGCGCGTTGTGCGCCACCGTGAATGGTGTGCACCAATGGGTGTTGCAGAATGGTAAGCGATGTCCAAAATTTATCTTGACTGCTTAGCGGTACAACAATGCCTGCCAAATTTGGTAAGCCCAAAATGCGCGTTAGCGTATGTTCGAGAATAGTTTTGTTGCCAAGCATTAAATATTGTTTGGGTTTATTTGCACCCATGCGCGAGCCAATTCCGGCTGCAGGAATAACAAACCAATAGCGAGGGGGAGTTAAGAGCGGCATTATTCAGTTTTTTTCTTGGCAGGAATCATAAAAAACGTTTCGTCTTTTTTAATCATGCCAATATCGTTGCGTGCGCGTTCTTCTACACTATCCGCACCCGATTTCAAATCCTGGACTTCAACATCTAATATGCGGTTGCGCTCACGCATACGATCATTATCAGCCTGCTGTTGCTTAATATCGCGCGATAATTTTGCCGCATGCGCGAAGCTTCCCTCGCCATACCAAAGGCGATACTGAAGTGCTGCAAGCAAAATAAGCAAAACCGCGAAGAGCCATTTCATAAAGTTATTATTTTAAACTCAAGGTAAACAAAGAATGCTCGCCCCCAAACAAGCGCTTGAGGGCGAGGATTTAAATCCAACTTACGATTTAAATTCTGCACGGCCATTGTAAGGAGCAGCAGCACCCAACTCAGCTTCAATGCGCAACAAACGGTTGTACTTAGATACGCGGTCTGAACGGCACAATGAACCGGTTTTAATTTGACCAGCAGCAGTAGCTACAGCCAAGTCAGCGATGGTGGTGTCTTCAGTTTCGCCAGAACGGTGAGAGATTACTGCAGTGTAGCCTGCATCTTGGGCCATTTTGATGGCATCTAAGGTTTCTGACAAAGAACCGATTTGGTTGAACTTGATCAAAATAGAGTTAGCGATTTTCTTATCGATACCTTCTTTCAAAATCTTGGTGTTGGTGACGAACAAGTCATCGCCAACCAATTGGATTTTGTGACCAATTTTTTGAGTCAAATCTGCCCAACCAGC
>CAZZEV010000231.1:0-5066 GCA_964653305.1 uncultured Cellvibrionaceae bacterium
CGCGAATCATCGAGCGCGCGGCCTTCACTGATACAAACGCGCGCTTCATGTACTTCAAATTCGTCGCGATGTAAAAAGCGAACATCGTTGGTAGCAACCACTGGGCATTGCAAAGTTTCTGCAAGCGCGACAGCTGAGTGCAAATAACTTTCATCATTTTCGCGACCAGTACGCTGCAGCTCCAAATAAAAACGATTGGGGAAATCGCGCATCCAACCTTGTAACAACTCTTGCGCTTGCTCTGCTCGGCCAGCGAGTAAACACATTCCCACATCGCCAAATTTTCCGCCAGAAAGCGCAATGCAGCCTTCACTAAATTCGCTGACCCATTCGCGCTGCACATAGGCAACGCCTTGCTGTTGGCCTTGACGCCAAGCGCGCGAAATTAATTCAATAATATTTTTGTAGCCAGTGTTGTTCATGGCTAAAAGCGTGATTATGGTTGGTTTGCCTTCGCTATCGCTACTGGCCATCCAAAAATCGCTGCCAATAATCGGCTTAATGCCAGCACCTTGCGCGGCTTTGTAAAACTTAATCAGCCCGTAAAAGTTGCATTGATCGCTAATCCCGCAGGCAGGCATATCCAACTCAGCCACGCGTTTAACGAGCTTCTTAATACGTACCAAACTGTCGACTAGCGAGAATTCAGTGTGCAGACGTAAATGTACAAAATTTGCGGTCATGATTTTTCAAAAATTGAGGTGGCAATGCCAACGGGAGGATAGTCAATATCGACAAACAAACTTTAAATCACTAATTAATATCCACAATGAGTTTGATTGTTCATTGGAATTATTTAAACCTAACGTTGATAAATCGCGTTCAAATTTTACTAGCACTCGATCTGTGCCATCAGCAACTACAACAACAGCTTTACTGCCAATTAACAACCAAACATTTTCTTCTGGCTTAACGTCGATCGGCGCACTCAAGCTCCCCTTGAAGGATTTAAGTGAAACTCGCTTACCGGGCTTTAAATGATGTAGATCAGCATCGCAAATATCCGTCATATAAATCCTACAGGAGTTTTTAAAATAACTTCATCTGTTCAATTTTGGCTCGTACGGGCGCATAGGAAGTACGATGAATTGGCGTAACGCCTAATTTATCCAGCGCATCCATATGTACTTTTGTTGGGTAGCCTTTGTGATCAGCTAATCCGTATCCCGGATATTGCTTATCCAGCTCAACCATTTCACGATCGCGTACAACTTTCGCCAGAATTGAAGCTGCACTAATGGCAGCAACGCGGCTATCGCCTTTTACTACCGCCTCTGCCACGTAATTCCATTTAGGTAGTTTATTGCCATCCACCAATACATATTCAGGCTGAATATGTAACCCCTGCACTGCACGGTGCATCGCCAACAAACTGGCTTGCAAAATATTGATGCTATCGATTTCGGCGACCGTAGCGCGCGCCACGCACCAACTTTTGGCTTTAAGTTGGATTTCATCAAACAAAAGATCGCGTTTTTTTTCGGTCAACTTTTTGGAGTCATCTAAACCAAGAATTGGATTTTCTGGATCAAGAATAACGGCTGCGGCGACTACATCACCGGCCAAAGGCCCTCGCCCTACTTCATCGCAACCAGCTAATAGTATTCCCTGATACGAACAGATAAAGGGTTCAAGCATGATTACAATCCAATAAAAACGGGCTATTGATTAATGAGCTTTGCAATGGCTGCTGCTGCACGCTCGCTCGCGTTACACTTTAAAATACCGTGCATATCCGCGAAGGTATTACATAAGGTCTGCGTCTCTTCAGGGTTTTCAAAATAATTGATAATGGCGGCGCTTAATTTTTCTGGCGTGGCGTCGTCTTGCAACAACTCTGGCACTAAAAGTTTATTGGCCAATAAGTTAGGCAAGGAAACATAAGGGGTTTTCACTAGCCATTTCAAAATCTTAAAGGTTAGCGGTGCCATTTTATAGGCAACGACCATTGGCTTTTTCAGTAGCATGGCCTCAAGAGTTACAGTGCCCGACGCCAATAAGAGCACATCTGCTGCTGTCATGACTTTATGGGAGTTGCCATTAAATAACTGTATTGGGAAATCCACATAATCATTTAATTGATGGTGCAGTTGGCGGTAGCGATCTGAATTAGCTGCAGGTATATAAAATAATAATTCGGGATCTTGTTCCAAACAAAATACCGCTGAATGCATAAACAGTTTGCCCATGCGCTCGACCTCACTGGCGCGACTGCCAGGCAAGAGAGCAACAACACGCGCATGCTCAGGAATACCCAACTCGCGGCGCGCTTGATATTTATCGACATCAACGGGAATTTCATCGGCGAGATGGTGTCCCACAAACTCTACCGGAACATTATACTTTTCATAAAACGCCGCTTCAAAAGGTAAAAGCGTCAGCATTAAATCAACTGATTTCGCGATTTTAAACACACGTTTTTGTCGCCATGCCCATACCGAAGGGCTCACGTAGTGAACAGTTTTAATACCCTTCTCTTTCAGTGAGCCTTCTAAGGAAATGGTGAAAT
This sequence comes from uncultured Cellvibrionaceae bacterium, assembly GCA_964653305.1. Lineage (GTDB taxonomy): Bacteria > Pseudomonadota > Gammaproteobacteria > Pseudomonadales > Cellvibrionaceae > Cellvibrio. Next base: position 2,510 of record CAZZEV010000231.1, read on the forward strand.
CGGGAGAATCTATACCGATAAAAACTGCAGGACGATTCGCAATAAAATGCTCACGCAGGAATTTACGAATACGCAACAACTCAGGCAGGCGCTTTAAGGGCTCAATTAACCCCATTACCGCCAAACGATCTTGTGGAAAATAAGAATGAAAACCAAGTGCCAACATGCGCGGGCCACCAATGCCAGAGAATTCAGCATCGGGATAAATTTTACGTAATTCGGTAATTAATGCAGCACCAAGAATATCGCCAGAGGCTTCGCCGACAACAATGCCAATATGTATACGTTCCATTTCTTAGCCTCAATAAAAATTTCTTATTCGTTCATTATTATTGTTAAGAAATAAAATAATTTTTATCTAACAATACCGCGCGTAGATTCTTTGATGGATTGAATTAATGGCAGCAAACGCTCACAACTTGGCAGCAATGCTTCAAGTTCAACTAAGGCTTCGTCTATGGTTAAACCTCGGCGATAAATTAATTTATAGGCCTTGGTGATAGTGGAAATCTCTTCTGCACTAAAACCACGGCGACGCAGGCCTTCCGCATTGATGCTTTTAGCTTCGGCAGGATTGCCCGTAACCATGACATAAGCAGGTATATCTTTACCTACCGCAGTACCCATACCGGTAAAACTGTGAGCACCGATTTTGCAGAACTGATGCACGAGTGTATAGCCGCTGAGAATTGCCCAATCACCAATATAAACGTGACCCGCTAACGCCGTATTGTTAACTAAAATACAGTGATTACCGATCACACTGTCGTGACCAACATGCACGTAAGCCATAATTAAATTGTGACTGCCAATAGTGGTTTCGCTGCGGTCTTGTACAGTTCCGCGATGAATAGTCACGCCCTCACGAATAATATTGTGATCACCAACCACTAAACGTGTAGGCTCACCTTTATATTTTAGGTCAGGGGTATCTTCACCTACCGATGAAAATTGATAGATATGATTGTGTTTGCCAATGACAGTTGGGCCTCTGATCACGACATGTGAAGCTATGATGCTGCCTTCACCAATTTCAACATCGGGACCAATGATTGTCCAAGGGCCAACTTGAACATTGGCCGCAAGTTTGGCACTAGGATGAATTATTGCACGCGAATCAATCAAAATGAGCTCTCTTCATTAATGTAAACTTTTCGATCGTTTAACATTGTCGATCAACTTACACTTTTCGATCTGCACAGAGAATGGTAGCTGAGGCGGCCAAAACACCATCAACAGTCGCTTTACACTCAAACTTCCAAATACCACGTTTTTCAGAAATAACTCGCGACTCTAATTGTAAACGGTCGCCGGGAATTACCTGACGTTTAAAACGAACATCATCCACACCGGCAAACAGATAAATGGAGCCATCTTGAGGCTTTTTGTTCATGGTTTTAAAACCAAGAATACCTGATGCTTGCGCCATGGCTTCAATAATCATCACCCCTGGAAATACGGGGTTTTGCGGAAAGTGGCCATTAAACACTTCTTCATTTACCGTGATATTTTTGTAGGCAACAATGGATTCGCCTTCAACCAATTCGATCACTCGGTCTACCAATAAAAATGGGTAGCGATGCGGTAAATATTCACGGATTTCGTTAACATCCATCATAGTTAATGGCCCTAGGTATATTTCAAAAGGTATATTTCAAAAAAGTATCTGTCAGCATCTACTAAATAAGAGTAGGCATGATTTGAACTTCACGGATAAACAGCCGTTGAGCTTTATTCGTTCTTATTCATCGTTTGGCATTCGGCGTGCCAGTTTAATGATGCGATTCGCCAAGTTATCGAGTTGACGAAAGCGCGCTGCGTTTTTACGCCATTCTTTGGTAGGGCCTAAAGGAACGCCCGATGAATATGAACCTGCTTCATTGATCGAGCTAGACACCATACTCATACCGGTAATGTGAACTTTATCGACCAAGGTCAAATGGCCTGCGATGGCAACCGCGCCAGCAATAGTGCAATTGTCGCCAATCTGCGTACTACCTGCGATGGCGGTATGGGCTGCTATCGCCGTGTTCTTACCAAGCCGCACATTATGACCAATTTGGACCAAATTATCGATAATCACACCATCGTCTATGACAGTATCATCCAAAGCGCCGCGATCGACAGTCGTATTTGCACCTATTTCGACTCTGTTTCCAATAATAACGCTGCCAAGCTGGTGAATTTTCACCCAACCATCAGGCGATGGGGCAAACCCAAAGCCATCTGCCCCGATAACTGAGCCACTATGAAAAACGCAGTCGGAACCCACGCTTATACCGTGATAAAGAGTGGCATTCGCACAGACTCTCGTTCTCGCCCCTATACGGCTATTGGTACCAATTACGGCACCAGCGCCTACAACAACACTATCACCAAGAGTGACATTATCGCCTATCACCGCATTTGCCTGAATACAAACGTTTTGACCTAAAACGCAGTTAGTTCCGATGATTGCGGAGGGATGAATGGCAGAGGCGTAAATTAACGAGGTGTCAAAGAGAGGCGTCAGTTGGGCATAACTAAGATAGGGATTGGCAACAATTAATTTATTGCC
>CAZZEV010000232.1:0-5058 GCA_964653305.1 uncultured Cellvibrionaceae bacterium
CCAAGGAGCTGCGCGTTTAACCACATCAACCAGAGGAGCTGAGGAAGACGCAAGCTCAGCAGCTGGAATCACCGATACCGCAATAAGTGCAATCGTAATGTAAATGGTGGATGCAATCAGTACCGCCAGCAAAATACCCTTAGGCATATTCGTCTCAGGGTTTTTCACTTCTTCGCTCACATTGATAATGTCCTCGAAGCCTACAAACGAATAAAATGTAAGTACCGCCCCCGTAAGAATCAACGAAAAAGTTAAATCACCCGCAGGATTTGAAACAGTTACAGTACTGATGTAATCGACCGAGCCTAAAAATTTCCACCCCACCACAATCACCAGCAACAATCCGCAAAGCTCGATGCCGGTACACAGCATATTCATCCACATAGACTCGCGAATACCGCGAATTACCACGCCTGCTATGAGAAGACAAAACGCGACTACGACTAAATCGACGGGGACTGAAGAAACGAGTGTCGTAAAGTATCCAGCAAAAGCACGACTACCAGCGGCCATAGAGGTCATTCCCGACGAAAGCGCCGCGAGGCCAATGACATAAGCTAGAAAATTACTTTTAAAGGCATGATGAGTAAAAAAGGAGGCTCCGCCTGCGCGCGGGTAGCGGGAACCGAGCGAAGCGTAAGAAAGCCCGGTCAAGCCAGCCGCGATCATACTGGCGAGAAATGCCATCCAAATGGCGTTTCCCATTTCTCCGGCAGCTTTGCCGATAAGGGCGTAAATACCAGCACCAAGAATATCGCCCACACCATAAACGACTAAGGCGAACAATCCGATATGGCGATTTAATTTGGGAGTCGTCATGCAGTAACCACCTTGGAGAATGTGGTTACGAAAGTATCACGCCAAGCGTGAGCGATGAAAGCACTAAGAAGGAGGAACAGCACACTGTGCGCAGCCCCTACTCTGATGATCCACTAAAAAACTAATCAGCGATCTCATTAAGCGGGCTATCCAAACCAAACTCGGCATGGATTTGCGCGCACCAACGATTTAAACGCTCAGCGGTGAGATTCTCTTGCTGATCTTCATCCAGCGCCAAACCAACAAATTTCCCCGCACCGGGGATTTCTGCTTTAGACGCATCAAACTCATAACCTTCCGTTGACCAATGGCCAATAATTTCCGGGCCCGTTTGAATCACAACATCGTGTAACATGCCCATGGCATCGAGGAAATAATCGCCGTAGCCAAATTGATCACCCAAACCAAAGAATGCTACCACTTTGCCAGAGAAATCTACCGAGCCAATATCATCCCAAAACTCTTCCCAATCGGATTGAATTTGGCCGAAATCCCAAGTAGGAATACCTAAAATAATTTTGTCGTAATTCGCAAAATCCAGCTGGGTGACATCGGCGATGTCGTGTACATCAACGACATCTTCACCAAGACGTTTCTGAATACGATAAGCGACGCGTTCGCTGTTACCTTCGTCGCTTCCAAAAAACAGACCTATTTGGGCCACACACACCTCAACACGATTTAATTAGAGAGAGCAATTTTCCCAACAATAGCTTTTATACGCAAGCAATCTTCTATGTATAGGCGCCAAGTTATAGGGATGAAGCTCGACGAACTGCCTTTTAATACTTTTGTTGAATATATTTCATTCGAGAATTTGTTAAGAAGGGTTAAACAGCTACAATTTCAATGACACCCAATAACCTCTATTGCACACTGGTTACATAACTTTTTCTAATAGTGATGATCTTTCATGAATAAACTCTTGCTCATCGACGATGACAAAGAGCTGAGTCAACTTCTCAGCGAATACCTAACCACCGAAGGCTTTAACGTTGCGGTTGCTTATGACGGTGAAATGGGCATCCAGCTTGCCACCCAAGAGCAATATTCCGCCATAGTGCTGGACGTGATGTTGCCCATTTACAACGGTTTTGAAGTCTTAAAAATTTTACGCAAAACCCATCAAACTCCCGTACTCATGTTAACAGCCAAGGGGGATACCGTTGACCGCGTAATTGGCCTTGAAATTGGTGCTGATGATTATTTACCCAAGCCCTGTGACCCACGCGAACTTGTCGCTCGTATTCGCGCTATCTTGCGCCGTTCTGCCAGCAACGAACAAAGTCCAACCAAACTGGAAAAAATCGCTTCGGGCCCACTGGTGCTGCATTTGGGCAGCCGTCATGTCACTTGGAATAATAGCGAAATCATTTTGACGGGTACGGAATTCAGCGTGTTGGAAATTCTGGTGCGACAAGCAGGCCAGGTTATCAGCAAAGATGATATGACTGAGCAGGCACTCAATCGAAAACTCACACCTTATGATCGTAGTATTGATGTGCATGTTAGTAATATTCGTAAAAAGCTGACCGCAGCGGGTGCGAATAAAGAGTTGATTATCAATGTGCGCGGCGCAGGCTATATGCTCACCTTGCACGAAGAAAAATAGTTCAGTATGACGCGGTTATATCTCAAAATATTTTTAACATTTTGGTTAATAACCGCAACCATCATCGTCGGCACCAATGTGGTAGTGCATTGGTTTGATATGACGCCCGACGGCAGCCTACAAAGCTCCCATCTAACCCACGACGATGAACCCGCTAAACGCTTACTGTTCCAAATGGCAGGCAGCGTGATTAACCGCAACGCGGCAGATATTCGCAAAGACATTCGCGCCCTCCCCGCTTGGTCGTCACCGTTTATCTTTGCATTGGACGACAATAATCAAGATGTTTTAAATCGCTCACTTCCACCCGGCGTATTGATGCTGGCCGAACAACTCAACGCAAAACATCCCTACGATAAAATCCAAGATAGAAATCGCAAACTTTTTGGTCGTCACATCACTTTAAACGATGGCGATGTCATTAAATTAGTGACAATTTCTGACGGACTTGATGAAGGCCCCGATCGCGATATTATTTGGGAATTATTTATCAATAATATTTGGCCACTCCTGTTAGTTTCAATATTGGTCAGCGGCAGCGCATGCTTTTTATTAGCAAGACATTTCACCTCTAGCATTAAACGTTTACAAGAAACTATTCAGAAAGTTTCCAAAGGCGATTTGAGTGCACGTGTAAGCAAACACTTCAGCGGCAGAAAAGATGAAATTGCTTCGCTTGGCCACAACTTTGACCAAATGACGGCAAGGCTTGAAAAAGCCATGCTTGAACAGAAACGGTTGATTAAAGATGTATCTCATGAACTACGTACACCACTAGCGCGTTTACAATTCGCACTAGCACTTGCACAACAACGTAGTCATGGCACCGTTGATAATGAGCTTGAAAAAATAAAACAAGCGGCAGATTATCTTGGCAATATTATTACCGAAATTCTCTCTCTGCCCGTCCATGAACAACAGGGGTGGCAGTTGGATGACACCTTGGATTTGGTCGCACTACTCAACAATATCGTTGAAAACTACGAACAAATGGCGGGTGAAAAAAATATTGATATTAAGTTCATTAGCTATTACGACGAAGCCTTAGTAGCAACTCATGGAAATATGTTGGTAGGCGTATTTGAAAATATTTTGCGCAATGCTATTCATTACACTCCGCCCTCCGGCAATATAGATATTCGCCTTACGCGCAAAGCCGATGAAAATGCGTTTGCAATTGTTATTGCCGACTCAGGCACAGGTGTACCGCAATCGTCACTAAATGATATTTTCCAACCCTTCTTTCGCACAGATTCAGCTCGCGACCGCGAAAGCGGAGGCCATGGCTTAGGCCTAGCCATAGCACACCGAAGCGTTACGCTACATTATGGGAAAATTTGGGCTGAAAATAAAACGGAAGGCGGATTGAAAATCACGGTGGAAATACCGGCATTACCACCGCAAGATGAAGAATAGATCTTTAGAAAAACTCAATTCAAACATTTGTTAATTCATAAATCCCAGGCGCGTTGCGCCAACCACCTTCGTAATCCATACCATAACCAAACACATAAGCATCTGGCACGAATAACGCAATATAGTCTGCATTAATTGCGGGCGAAAAATGGGCGATTTGTTTCTGACAAAGAACTGCGATTTTCACATCTTTAGCACCAAGTTCGTAACACTTATCCGCAATTGCTTTAAGCGTAATACCACGATCTAAAATATCATCTAACAGTAAAACTGTGCGGTTGGTTAGATCAACATGGGGCTCGTGTAGCCACAACAAATCACCCGTAGTGAGCTGTTGCTGATAACGCGTAGCGTGTACATAATCCACTTCAAGATAAAACCTCAAGCGTGGAATGATATAACCCATCATTGGTAAAGCACCACGCATGACACCCAAAACGACTGGCTGTTTATCGGCTAAATCCTGGGTTACGTGCTGAATCATTGAGTCTAATGCGGACTCTATTTCTGCAAGATTAAATAGACATTTTGCGTGTTGATTCATCTGTTCAATTGAATTAAAAAAAAGCATTAGAGGCTCACCGAACGTTTTGCCAAGTAGGCTGCATAATCTGGCACATCTCGTACAGATGCAGAATTAAACAAAGGCGATGCTATTAGGAAATCCGCCGAACTATGGTTGCAAGCAATCGGAATATTCCACACAGCTGCAATGCGTAACAGCGCTTTTACATCAGGATCATGAGGCATGGGTTCAAAGGGATCCCAAAAGAAAATTAGTACGTCCACTGCCCCTTCTGAAATCAAGGAGCCTACTTGTTGGTCACCACCTAAAGGGCCACTGATTAGTTTTGTAATCTGTAAGCCCGTTTCTTTTTCAATCAACATACCCGTTGTGCCAGTTGCATAGAGTTTATGGTTTGATAACTCGGCTCTATGTTCTTGACACCAAGCGACCATATCTTGCTTTTTATTATCATGTGCAATCAAGGCGATGCTTTTTTTAGCGCCTAGCGTAACTTGTTTAAATTCCATCACAATCCCCAAATAGAAAAAAGCCTTGGCTAGAGTATAGCCAAGGCTTTTCACAAATTACACGTTAAAACCTAATAACACCCCGTTTAATCTAACGGATGATACTGAATCAATTGCTAAGCTCTAACAATAACTTATTCAAACGCTGCACATAGGCCGCGGGGTCTTGCAGCTGC
>CAZZEV010000233.1:0-5018 GCA_964653305.1 uncultured Cellvibrionaceae bacterium
AATGCGCGCAATGCCCATATTTTTGTGACCGAAGGCGTACTCAAGCTGCGCAATGCCAAGTACCGCAATGACACCAGCCCGCTGGACGCCAACTGCGATTGTTATACCTGTAAAAATTTTAGCCGCAGCTACCTCTACCATTTGGATAAGTGCAACGAGATGTTAGGGGCACAACTGAACACCATTCACAACCTGCGCTTCTACCAAAATCTCATGGCCAGAATGCGCAAAGCGCTGAGTGAAGGCACCTGTGCGGCCTTTTTAGCTGACTTTTATGGCGCCCAAGGGTTGGAAGTGCCAGAAGCGCCCCCACAATAGGTGGGCGGAATATTAAGAGTCAGCCACAAGCCATTGTTGTGGCTGGTTAAATCGGTATAATCCGGCGCTTTTGTACAGCAATTCGAGTCCCCAATAGCCATTCAGGGAATCGTCATACTCGCGACTCGCCTAAGCGTGCGGCGCACCGAGTATCCGGCGTTTAAAACACGAACCCCATCTGCATGGGGATGACACGCACTTAGAACACTGAATAAGAAATTTACATTCGTCACGGGAATTTTTATGTTAAACCGCTACCCGCTTTGGAAATATCTGCTGATATTAGTGATTTCACTTTTGTCATTAGTCTATGCAGCTCCCAACCTCTATATTCCAGATCCTGCCATTCAGGTGTCTGGTAGCTCCAGTGGTACTGTGATTGATGCCGCCCTTTTGGCAAAAGTCGAAACCACGCTAAAAGACGCCAAAATTGAATATTTTGGCGCTGAAGCGAATGGCAAATCAGCGTTGATCCGCTTCAAGAAAGACGAAGACCAAATGCCGGCGCGTAAGCGTATTCAACAGGCACTGGGCGATGATTATGTCGTTGCGTTAAACAAAGCATCCACCTCCCCTGGTTGGTTATCAAGTATGGGGGCGGTACCTATGAAGCTTGGCCTAGATTTGGCGGGCGGCGTGCACTTTGTATTAGAAGTGGATACCGCGTCTGCAGTCGAAAAGCGCCAAACCATCACAGCCGATGATTTCAAAGAGAAATTACGCAAAGCGAAAATTCGTTATGCCTCCATTAACAATACTGCAGAAAACGTGATCATCGCTCGTTTTAAAACGGAAGAAGCTCGTAATAAAGCAATTGAAGAATTGCGCCGCGAATCAACACAGCATTTATTCGTCACCCCAAAAACTGAAAGCACCCCAGACGAATTCAGTTTTACTGCCGCGCTAAGTGAACTTGCTGTAAAAGAAATTGAAGACTATGCAGTAAGCCAAAACTTACAAACGCTTCGTAACCGCGTAAATGAATTGGGTGTGTCTGAACCCATCGTTCAAAAGCAAGGCCGCAATCGCATTATTGTTGAACTAGCAGGCGTACAGGATCCTGCCGAAGCAAAACGCGTAATTGGCAAAACAGCAAATCTGGAGTTCCATATGGAAGCCTTACCAGATGCGATGATTTCCACCAAAGAACAATTCAATTGGCGCAACGAGGCTGACCAAAATCAGCGCGGCCCAGCGTGGCTAGAAAAGAAAATTATTGTAACGGGCGATCAAGTGTCTGACGCACGCAGTAGTTTCGATTCTGAATCCAACGGCCAGCAAGTTAATATTACGCTGGACAGTTTAGGCGGCACCAAAATGAACTTAGCCACGCGTAACAGCATTGGCCGCAAAATGGGTATTTTGTTTATCGAATACAAAAACCACACTGAATACATTACCAATGAAAAGGGTGAGGAGATTGAGAAAAACACCCAATACATTGAACGCAAAATTATTAGTTTAGCCACAGTGCAAGCTGCTCTGGGTGTGTCCTTTCGTATTACCGGTTTGAATGCGCCAGGCGAAGCTTCAGAACTTGCGCTCTTGTTGCGTGCCGGTGCACTCGCCGCGCCAATGTTTTTTGTGGAAGAGCGCACCATAGGCCCGTCACTCGGTAAAGAAAATATCCGTAAAGGTGTGACATCGTGTATTTGGGCACTCGCTATGGTGTCGCTCTTTATGGTGGTCTTCTATCGCATGTTTGGCTTGTTCGCCAACGTTGCACTGGCCATTAACGTGTTTATGTTGGTCATGGTGCTGTCATTATTTGGCGCAACCCTCACCTTGCCAGGCATTGCCGCAATCGTATTAACCATGGGTATGGCGGTGGATGCTAACGTATTGATTTACGCGCGTATCCGAGAGGAAATTCAAAATGGGGTTTCTCCGCAACAAGCTATTTACGCCGGTTATGAGCGCGCCTTCATTACGATTTTGGATGCCAACTTAACCACCTTTATCGTCGGCTTTATTTTGTTTGCAATTGGTACTGGCCCCGTAAAAGGCTTTGCCATCACTTTATGTATCGGTTTGGCGACCTCCATGTTTACCTCTGTCATGATTAGTCGTGCCATGGCTAACTTGGTTTACGGCAGCCGTAAAAATTTGCAGAAAATTTCGATTTAAGGCTTTTGACCTTAGACCTCATTAAACAGACGCTTTTATAGAGAGCACTGCTATGTCACAAGATGAAAAATATATTGATTTTATGGCGATCCGAAAGTACACATCGGGCTTCTCCATTATTTTAACCCTCGCTGCGATCGCTTCTATTGCAACCTTTGGCTTTAAACTTGGTTTGGATTTTACCGGCGGCACACAGCTACAGATGTCACTAGACCGCCCTGCTGATCTACCTAAAATTTATCACGTACTCGAAGAAGAAAAATTGCGTGGCCCCAATGCTGTTTTGTTTGGCGCTGAAACTGAAATCATGGTGCGCACTCAAGATTCAATGGCAGATAAAGGAAAGGAACAAATTGCTGCTGAAATCGCAAAATTGGGCGAGGGGATCAACCTAAAATCCGTAACTCAACCCACCCGCGAGCAAATAGGTTTCACCAATGTTTTGGTGATTACCAACGTCACCCCAGACAAAGTCACTGCAAGTAATATTTTTGATAGCGCGCGCTTTGGCAAAGTCGAAATTAATGCAGCTGGCAGTGATACACATGTCGCAATCGAGAACCCATTAGATAGAATCTACAGCCAATATCTACAAGGCAAAATTGCAGAAGCTACGCAAGCTAAAATTGAAGTTCGCAGCAGTGAAGTAGTTGGACCACAAATTGGTGAGGAGCTATTTAACAGTGGCGGCCTTGGTATTTTATGCGCATTTGCATTGGTATTTTTATACGTAGCGGTTCAATTCCAATGGAAGTTTTCGGTCGGTGCGATTGTATCTCTTATTCACGATACCATTGTCACCCTAGGTGTATTTGCGTTTTTTCAATGGGATTTTGATTTAACCGTACTTGCCGCTATTCTTGCACTTATCGGTTACTCAATTAACGATACTATCGTTGTATACGATCGAATTCGTGAAAACTTCCGCAAGCTGCGCAAAATGGATGCGCTCACAGTAGTTAATATCTCCATGACTCAAACACTTGGCCGATCCATCATGACGTCAATGACAGTGTTCTTGGTAATGGTGGTCTTATTCTTGTTTGGTGGCGAGTTGCTCGCAGGGTTCTCTAAAGCAATGATCGTGGGTGTAGTGATTGGCACCTACTCTTCTATTTATATTGCTGCTAACACCACCGTTGCCTTGGGCATAGGCAAAGAAGACTTAATGCCCCAGGTTAAAGAAGGCGAAGGCAGTGAAGCCGATATGGCACCTTAAAATGCACCCTTGTGAAAACTGAGCTTTATTTTAAAAACAGCGCCCTGCGCTGTTTTTTTGTTTTAAACACTCGAAAATACTCAGATTTTGCAATTGTCATCCAGCTGGTTTATCTTCACTTCACTCCGTTTCGCTCCTTACTATCCGTGAACAATTATGAACAAAGACATCAGCATCAAAGCCGATTTACGTGAAAGCAATGATATTGAAGTGCTGCGAGAAACCGTGTCGCGTTTTCAGCGGATCTTTAATGGCAGTGGCTATGGCTTTTGGGAATGGAATTTAATCACTCAACGCCTCGATTGGTCGGGCGGTTACTGGGAGCGATTGGGCTACAGCAAGGAAGAAGAAGAACATATATGTAATGCCAACTATATTTGGAGTTATATTCACCCCGACGATCATCAAATCAGTGCCAATGCCATGCGCGAACATTTGCGCACGCAAAAACCCTTTAACTGCGCCTATCGGGTATTAAAGAAAAATGGTGAATACATTTGGACTGAAGTGCGCGCCGATTCAATTCGTGATGAAAATGGCCGTGCATTACTCATGTCTGGCGTAAGCTTTGACGTAACAGCACTCAAAAAAGCCGAAGAAGCACTGCGCGAATCAGAATCGCGTCAAGAACGAATTATTCAATCATCCAACGATGGCATTTGGGAATGGTATGCCGACAAAGGTGGCTTCCATTTTTCCAGCCGCTGCTGGGAACTAATCGGCTACGACGCGAAAGATGATGAAATTACAAAGGGCGAAGATAAATTAATTGTTTGGCGCAAACTCATTCATCCGCAAGACCTTGCCAAATTCGACCAAGCACTGGCAGATCACTTGGCTGGCAAAGCCCCTTTTGATATTGAATACCGTTTAATCGGTAAAAATAAACGCGTACATTGGGTGCGCGCGCGCGGCAGAGCCAGTTTTAATACAGAGGGAAAACCTACGCGCATGTCTGGCGCCAACATGGATGTAACGCAAATTAAACTTGCTGAAGAGCGTGTTATTCAGGCAAAGGTGGCTGCTGAAAAAGCTAATCAAGCAAAATCAGAATTTCTTTCAAGCATGAGCCATGAATTGCGTACACCGCTCAATGCAATTTTGGGTTACGCACAATTATTTGAATACGATTTAAACTTAACCCAACAACAAATGGCTAACATGCGCGAAATTCGTAAAGCAGGTGATCATTTATTACAGCTGATTAACGATGTACTCGATCTCTCGAAAATTGAATCGGGAAAAATGACAGTATCGCTCGAACCCGTGTTGGTCTCGCGCATTATTAATGAAGCATTTACGCTAGTCCAAACACAAGCAGATGCACGGGGCATTCGGCTGTATGCCACCATGG
>CAZZEV010000234.1:0-4958 GCA_964653305.1 uncultured Cellvibrionaceae bacterium
CTACCCTCTTTGTTTCTGTGTTGGTTATGTACGCATTAAAAGTAAAAGTTGAGCAGCCACTAACCCTCTTAACCAATGCCGCCAAGCGTATTTCGCAAGGTGATTTTGATTACCGGATTCCACCGATGGAAGCCAACGAGCTGGGGGTTTTAGCAGAAACCTTAAACACTATGAATGGTGCCATTGGTTACACGCATGAAAACTTAGAAAAACAGGTAGATGAAAAAACTGCAGCGCTGCAAAAATCCAACACTGCTTTGCAGTTTTTGTACGACAGCGCTCGGTTTATTATTGAACACAATCCAGAGGGTATTAATTTTGATGAAATAATTTCACGATTATCGCTCGTCACAGGCGTACAAAACATAGAGCTGTGCTTAATGACCAACGCTGGAAACAGTCCTTACCTGCAAATAAAACCGGCCAGCGAAATAAATCAAGAATTATGTGCTGCCAAAAACTGTGAAAAATGCATATCGAGCCGAGGGATAATGGAGGTCTCACCCAGCGCCACCACCCATAGATTCCAATTAAATCGCGAGCAACGTCATTTTGGGTTAATAATTTGTAAATTGCCCAGCACGCAAACCTTATCAGTATGGCAAGAACAATTAATACAATCTGTCACAGATCAACTCGCTATTGGTTTGAGCTTAAAAAGTGATGAAGAGCAATCACGTCGTGTCGCCGTTTTGCAAGAACGTAATGCGATTGCACGCGAACTTCACGACTCTTTAGCACAAGCCCTCTCTTATTTAAAAATTCAGGTAACCCGCTTGAATTCAGCCATCAGCAAAGAAGATAAATCTACCATGGCAGATGTTGCCGATGAATTAAAACAAGGTCTTAATAACGCCTACCGTCAACTGCGTGAGTTATTAACCACTTTCAGATTAAAGGTAGATGGCGGTGGGTTGAAAAGTGCGCTAGACGCAACCGTTAAACAATTAAGTGAGCAATCAAACTTAAAAATCAACTTAGAATTCAATGTCTTTAATATTCCGCTGACATCCAATGAAGAGATTCATTTGTTACAAATTATTCGCGAAGCCAGCCAAAATGCCATACATCACAGTAAAGGCGACACCCTGCTGATTCAGCTAAAACAGAATTCTGACAAGAAGATAGCCCTAACGATTGAAGATAACGGCGTAGGTATGCCGGAAGCGCCAGAAAAGCTTAATCACTACGGTTTAGCCATTATGAATGAACGAGGAAAACATCTTGGTGGCGAACTAAAAATTCAAAACAACCCCGATGGTGGGGTGAAAGTTTATTTTGAATTCCTGCCAGAATTTATTATCCACCGCAACAAAAACGCTATTGCCGTTACTGATATTACCAGCACGCAGGAGTCGTAAACCGAGTGGAAACTAGTCTTATCCTTATTTCAGGTTTATTTTTTGTAGTCGCCCTACTCTACGCCTGCGTTGGGCATGCAGGCGCATCAGGCTATCTCGCGGTTATGGCGGTTATGGGCTTCGCCCCTGCCACAATGAAGCCTACCGCACTGGCCTTAAATATATTTGTAGCCTCAATTGCCAGCATTAAATTCTATCGCGCAGGTGCTTTTTCAAAACACATTTTTATTCCGTTAATTATTACTTCTATCCCCTCCGCCTATATCGGCGGGCTTATTAGTCTACCGGGATACATTTATAAGCCGCTCATTGGCGCAGTACTTATTTACGCAGCGCTACAATCTTTTTATACATCTAACAAATATAACCTTCCTCACGTTAATACCATTGCATTACCCTACCTGCTGATGACTGGCGTTTTATTAGGTTTTTTATCGGGCGTTTCAGGTGTTGGCGGGGGAATATTCTTAAGCCCGCTGTTATTATTTTTGCGCGCTGAACAACCTAAAGTTATTTCCGGCATAGCCGCAGCATTTATTTTGGTTAACTCAATAGCAGGTTTACTCGGCGCATTTTCAAACGGCGCGAGCGTACCAGATGTCGCACCCTATTGGATTCTTGCGGTGGTAGTGGGAGGTTACTTAGGTGCGGAAATGGGCAGCAAACGGTTAAAAAACCCTATCATTTTAAAACTGTTAGGGGCCGTGTTAGTTACTGCTGGAATCAAAATGTTTTTGACTATTTGAAAATCTATACCCGTAACTTTCCTGAAGGTCTGCTTAGGACTGAATAGCCACTTAATCAATAAGATCTTGACCTTCTGCTTTGGGCAGAGGCCGTGTAAAAACCCAAAAAAACGCAGTGACTGGCTTTTTGCGTTCACATAGCAATTTAAACCAATGTAGCAAACACTTTAGCTTAATCTGATTTTTTAAATTTCTTGATTTGCGTTTTTTACTTCCATACCTAAATCGAACCTATATGGCTGCAAATGTCAGCTATATAAGCCATAGAAAGCCTTCTCAGGCTTCCATTGCCAACATTAATTGAACAGCTCCTAAGATTTTCAGCACGCGTTTCATGTTATACGCTAGCACATGCAAACTCATCTCTGTCGAAACATGTTTGAGCGTCTTCATCTGAAAGTGTTGCGCTCCCATCCAAGACTTGATAGTGCCATAGGGATGCTCAACTGTTTCTCGTCGGATGCGCATCGCTGCTGGAAATTGATCAAGGCGTCTTTGCATTTCATCCAACACAGCTTCATTTTCCCAGCGAGTTACACGTCGCTCCTTACCTGGCGTACATTGGCTTTTTAATGGGCAAGTTTTACAAACCGATGTCCAGTATCTGTACATGGTGTTTCCACGTTCTATCATAGTCGCGTGCTTGATAAGCTGCTGTCCAGCCGGGCAACGATAGACATCATTTTTTGCGTCGTAAATAAAATCGTCTTTGCCAAACCGCCCATCTGCTGTCGTCTTCGAGGTCACACTTTTTGCAACAATTGCTTTTATGTTGGCGTTGTCGCAGGCCAGAATTTCAGTATTTTTGAAATAGCCCCGGTCAGCTATAACGGTAAGCTGCTCTGCACCCATCGCATCGCGGGCTTTGCTAGCCATATTGAATAACTGGTCACGATCATTAGCTTCATTGCTCACCTCATGAGCAACAATCAAATGGTTTTTGCTATCTACTGCGGTTTGCACGTTATAACCAACAACGCCACTGCCACGTGATCTCATTGAGCGAGCATCGGGATCAGTTTTAGATATCTGGTGATCGGGGGCATCATTGAGCTGTTCTTTAATTGCAGAAAGCTGTTTCATTTGCGCCTTGAGCTTGGTAATTTTTTCTTGAAGTCTTTCAGTGCGATGTTGTTTTATCTCCGGTTCCTGGCGATCCGCTGTTTCAAGGTCTTTCAGATATTGGTTGATGCTGGATTCAATTTCTTTCATCCGCAGATCTACTTTACCCTTCGTAAAATTTTTGTCGCGGTTGTTGGCGGCCTTGAATTTGCTGCCATCAATTGTGATAAGTGTGTCGGCAAATAGATTGAGATTTTTGCATATCACAACGAATTGGCTACAGACCCTGCGAATAGCCTTGCCATTGTCTTTGCGGAAATTGGCGATAGTTTTGAAATCAGGTGTTAAGCGACCAGTCAGCCACATCAATTCGACGTTGCGCTGCGCTTCACGTTCGAGCCTGCGACTGGATTGTATTCTGTTAAGGTATCCGTAGACGTAGAGTTTTAAAAGAACAGCCGGATGGTAGGAAGGTCTTCCTGTTGCTGCTGGTGTCGCACCTTCGAAGCCCAATGATTGAAGATCAAGGTTATCGATAAACACATCAACCACGCGAACCGAATTCTCTTCGGTAATATAATCATCCAGCATCTCTGGAAGTAACGTAATTTGCGTGCGTTGCTCGCCTTGGATAAATCGCTTCATCATGATCCCTCAGTGAGTTGAGACATCTGTTGGAGAAAATTAATGTAGTGAAGTTTACCTCACTCTCAAAAACTTATGGCACAAATAATCTTAATCTGTAGGGGCGTTTTGACACAGTCTCGGCACAAAGCAGCTGTTCGCCGCAGATTTCCGAACTAAATATCATTAAGCATAATGCACAATCATTTTTCATCACCCGCTTCAAGCAGCTCTGCACAGGTGTATTTTGGTTTCAGCCCCGTACGACTAATAACAATGGTACTTTCATCAATAGTGAGACTGATCTTTTCTTCTTGATTCCACTGACAGGCAGTTACTACATCTCGTACAGCAGAGATCAGATTAGCCCTGTTCTGGGCTTCTTTTGCGCGGACAGGATCATCAATCACCGCTTCAAAAATATTTTCAAATCTTAGTTTCATGTTTTAAACCGCCCCCAACATATCCTGAATAATAAAATAATGGTCTTCAAACATCAGCTGTGGGTCTAACTCACTTAAAGGCACCCAACGCGCATGTTTTGCATCATCGCCACCTTTTACTTTGGGTAATTCTGCGTTGGGTTCTAATTCAATATAAAACGCATGGGTTACTGTGCGACCACGTGCTGAGCGATGGGGGTCATCGTAAACCGCCTGACGCTTGATAGAGCCTTTTAAAACAGGCGTTGGAACTTTCAATTTCGTTTCTTCACGCAATTCTCGTAAACACGCATCCAGCACGCGCTCACCCTGATCTAAAAACCCACCGGGTAATGCCCACAGACCCTTGCCTGGATTTGCTTTGCGCTCAATTAAAAGTACGTGGCCAGATTGAATAACTATTGAATCCACTGTCACAAAGGTTGGTGCATAGGGTGCAGCCTTCCACGCCTCCTGATATTTTTTGATAAACAGGATTTCGTCACGCACTTGCGCATAACCATTGTTTGCTTTTGCAAAACTCAATAAATAATTTGCTACAACTTTTGGTAATACTTCGGTATCTACCATGCTCGTAATGACTTGCTGAGCATTACCAATAAAATAACCTTCTCTCACCGGCGTGGCGCTGATCGCTCTGTGATTTTCAATACTGATGCTGTGCCATTGTGGAAACAGATTTAAGTAAAAACCTGTTTGATCTTTTTTATGGCCAATCAAGG
>CAZZEV010000235.1:0-4931 GCA_964653305.1 uncultured Cellvibrionaceae bacterium
ATCGCATTGCCCACTGCTTGCATCAAGTGCGTCTTACCTAAACCTACACCACCATAAATAAAGAGGGGGTTGTAGGCACCGCCGGGATTTTCGGCAACTTGGCGAGCAGCAGCCAAACCTAATTGGTTGGACTTGCCTTCTACAAAGGTGGCAAAGGTAGAGGCTGCATTTAAATAGTTGCTGTGTTTTAAGCCGCCTTCAACGTCAGTATCTTGAGTCGCACGTTGAGGATCGTCATTGGCGCGGCGGGATTTCTCAACTGCAGCATCTTGCACAGACCCGACCTTGGCAATTTTGCTTTCTGATGGATAAGCAGGTGCTACTGCTTCCTTTATATTGGAGGAGGATATATAAGAAGAAATAGGCGAGGTAGCACTAGAGCGTGCTTGTTCAAAAGCCGCCTGTGGTTGCGCGCCTTTAGCACCTACCGCGATAACAACAGATAGATTGGCGTCATCTTGAAAGTGGGACACCAACTCTTTAATACGGGTTAAAAACTTCTCTTCCACCCAATTGCTAATAAAACGGTTGGGTGCCAATAAACGCAATTCATTGGGATTGGTCACTTCGTCAATTTGCAGCGGTTTTATCCAGGTGTTGAACTGCTGGGACGGCAATTCATCCTGCAAACTGGAAGCACATAATTTCCAAACTGACTGCAACAAAAGTGAAACTCCACGCGTTCTTATCTATATATAGAACTGCAAACCTACATCTATGTACACAGACTAAAAAATAGCCAAAAAAGCGACATAAATCGGCTTAGACAGCGATTTATCAGGGATGAAATTTTAAGAAAAAAGAGTGTACTCCCATAGCGTAAAGTTATCCACAATAACGCAAAAAATCTCTGCAGCCGCTCACAGTTACTTTTTAAACTGCTAAAAATTCAACAACTTATCGTTGATTATTTTTTAAACTAAATAACGCCAATAATTTCATCCTGTGGATAAAGCTGTTGATATAGTATGGATAAGCTGGATATAAACGGTGCTTATTAACAATCATCCCGCAAATAAGATAATTCTATAGAAACTGTTTGCTTTATAAACACAACTTCATTAGAATCCCGCGTCTTTCACACACCGTGTGATTATATAGTGTCCATAGAACAGGTTTAGTTTCATGAAAAGAACATTCCAACCAAGTACTCTTAAACGCGCTCGCAACCACGGTTTCCGTGCTCGCATGGCTACCAAAAACGGTCGTTTGGTATTGGCTCGTCGCCGCGCTAAAGGTCGTAAAGAGTTAACTGTTTAACTATTATTTATTTAATAGTTTATTCAAAAGTCCCCGTATTTGATGGATTCTTAGAGTGAAACAGGCCATTACCGTCGAATGGCAAAGCAGCCATAATAATGGCAACGCATTTACCAAATCGATGCGCCTGTTGAACTCTAAGGATTTTCAAACTGTCTTCGATGACGCCCCGCTTCGCACTTCGCACCAACACTTTCTCTTTCTTGCTCGAATCAACTCGCTGGATAGCCCGCGGTTAGGTTTAGTTATTGCTAAAAAACACATTCGCCATGCGGTAGATAGGAATCGGATGAAACGTCTGATACGCGAAACTTTTCGTTCAAAACAGCAACAATTGAAGGGTTTAGATGTTATCGTGCTCGCGCGTAAAGGCATGAACGATGTGACTAATGCTGTCCTCATCGAACATCTTAACGGGCAGTGGGACAGGTTAATTCGTCGGCTTCAAAAAGCTAAAACAGAATCGGCAAAACCAACCGAACAAAACCTTCAGGTTTCTGCACCATGAGTGCAATCAGCCCCAGCAAGCTTGCGATTAAATGCATTCATGGTTATCGCTATGTGCTGAGCCCCTGGATTGGCAACCAATGCCGGTTTTATCCAAGCTGTTCGCATTACGCTGAAGACGCAATAAATACCTATGGTGTGGCGAAAGGGGGTTATTTAACTCTGCGTCGCCTACTAAAATGCCACCCTTGGCACCCAGGTGGTTTAGACCCAGTAATTAAACCTGAAACATCAAGTACAAATTCATTTCAACAACCTAAAGATGGCAGTCACTAAGATGGATTGGCAAAAAAATATATTAATTGCGGCAATTTTAGCCGTACTGTTTATGCTCGCGATTCGCTGGAATAGCTATCAGGAACAACACGCCGTTGTTGTACCTAGTGCACAAGTGGCTGAGGCAAGTGCACCCACTGTTACTAAAGTCAGCGATATTCCTGCGCCAACAGCCACAACAGGTGCACCTGAGGCTAATGCTCCAGTAGCAACCTCAACTACCATCATTAAAGTCGCTACCGATAGCCTCTTGGTCAATATTGATCCTGTCGGCGGCGACATTGTTAAGGTATCTCTACCACGTCATTTAGTGGATATCAAAAACCCTGATACGCCTTTTATCTTAATTGATAACAGAGCGGATCATATTTACAGCGCGCAAAGCGGCTTAGTCGGTGCTAATGCTACTGATACCGCTAAAGGCCGCCCTACGTTTAACGTAGAAAAAACTGAGTACAAACTTGAAAATGGTCAAGACAAACTCACCGTTGATCTAAGCTTGCAACAAGATCAAGTCAAGATCATCAAACGCTTTACCTTTACCCGTGGTGAATACTTGATTGGGGTGGAATACCTAATCGATAACCAAAGCGCCAATAAATGGAGTGGTCAACTCTTTGGCCGCATAGTCCGTGATAGCAAAACCTTCACCAAAACCAATGCCATGATGATGGCTGCCTATCTTGGCGGCGCTATTACCACTAAAGAAGAGAACTACAAAAAAGTCACTTTTGATGATCTTCAAAAAGCGCCCTTTGAAACCACTCAACAAGGTGGATGGGTATCATTAATACAGCATTATTTTATTAGTGCCTGGATTCCGGACCCAAACACAAACAACACCTTCAAACTTAATCAATTAGGTAAAGATGATATTTATCTGTTTGGTTTTACCGGTAATACGGTAGAAGTAGCGCCTAATAGCCAAGGTTCTCTTAAAGCAAATTTCTACGCGGGCCCGAAAGATACTGATGTTTTAGCGAAGGTATCTCCACATCTTCAACTCACCGTAGATTACGGCTTCTTGTGGATGATCGGCGAACCCCTATTCTGGTTGCTGAAATTTATTCATGGTTACCTAGGCAACTGGGGTCTCGCCATTATTGGCTTGACCATTATTGTTAAAGGCTTGTTCTTCCATCTTTCTGCCACGAGCTACAGATCTATGGCGAAAATGAAGAAGTTAGCGCCGAAAATGGCTGAAATGAAAGAGCGCTTCGGCGATGACCGTCAAAAGATGGGTCAAGAAATGATGAAGCTCTATAAAGATGAAAAAGTAAATCCAATGGGTGGCTGTTTACCCATGTTAATTCAAATGCCGGTATTCCTTGCCTTATATTGGGTGTTGATGGAATCGGTAGAATTGCGCCACGCACCTTTCTACGGCTGGATTAGCGATTTGTCAGTGATGGATCCTTACTATGTTTTGCCACTGATTTACGGTGTGACCATGTGGTTTATGCAAAAGTTGAATCCACAACCCACTGATCCAATGCAAGCACGCGTAATGCAAATGTTGCCGCTGGTCTTCACCTTTATGTTCTTGTGGTTCCCTGCTGGTCTTGTACTTTACTGGGTAACCAACAACATTTTGACCATTGCGCAGCAGTATGTGATTACTAAGCAAATCGAAAATGCTGATCCCGTCAACGGCAGCAAAACCGTAAAACTCAGTAAAAAAGACTAAAGAAATCTAAATGTTTAATACTGACACCATAGCAGCCATAGCCACCGCCACTGGCCGCGGTGGTGTCGGTATCGTTCGTGTCTCTGGCCCCAAAGCTGGATTAGTGGCTGAACAACTCCTCAAGCAAAAACTCCAACCCCGCTTTGCCCACTATTGCCCGTTTCATAGCAATGCAGGCGATGTACTAGATCAAGGCATAGCCTTATTTTTCCCCGGCCCAAACTCCTTTACTGGCGAAGATGTCCTTGAACTCCAAGGTCACGGCGGCCCCGTCATTCTTGATTTACTCTTGCGCGAAATCACCCAAATCGGTGTTCGCTTGGCAAGACCCGGTGAATTCTCTGAACGCGCATTTTTAAACGATAAGCTGGATTTAACCCAAGCTGAAGCTATTGCCGATTTGATTGATGCCACTACCGAACAAGCTGCTAAAAATGCACTTCACTCCTTGCAAGGTGCTTTCTCAATTCGCATCCACGAATTAGTGGAAGCACTGATTAGTTTGCGAATCTATGTCGAAGCTTCTATCGACTTCCCCGAAGAAGAAATTGATTTTCTCACCGATGGCAAAGTCGCGACTGATTTAGCGACTATTGAACACAAACTCGCTGAAGTTTTTAAAGAAGCAAAACAAGGTGTGTTGGTGCGCGATGGTATGCGGGTAGTAATTGCAGGTCGCCCTAACGCCGGTAAATCCAGTTTACTCAATGCGCTTAGTGGTCGTGAATCCGCTATTGTTACCAGCATTGAAGGTACCACCCGCGATGTACTGCGCGAACATATCCACATAGATGGTATGCCACTGCACATCATCGACACTGCCGGTCTGCGCGATAGCCCCGATGAAGTTGAACGCATAGGTATTCAACGCGCCTGGCAAGAAATCCAACAGGCCGATCGCGTCTTATTACTGGTGGATAGCGGCAGTACCACAGAATTTGAAGCTCATAAAATATGGCCAGAATTTGTCGATAAATTAGAAGATGCCAGCAAACTTACCCTAGTTCGCAACAAAATCGATTTAAGTGGCGAAGCTGCCGGATTAGCTAAGTTAGAAAATGGTGCTTCTTATATAGGAATAAGTGCTGCGACAGGTGCAGGTATGGAAGACCTAAAACAGCATCTCAAAGATATTATGGGTTTCAGCAACAGTGGTGAAGGTGGCTTTACCGCGCGTCGTCGTCACTTGGATGCCCTTGAA
>CAZZEV010000236.1:0-4915 GCA_964653305.1 uncultured Cellvibrionaceae bacterium
ACCCAAAGTAGCCAAATAGCACTTATATAGAGCGGGAAGGCTAGGAACTCTTTGAGGATTTCCATCCATGCGCCCGGCTTAGGTAGGCGATGCGCAAGGTTGGGCAAATAGCAGAGCAATAACAAAGGCAAAGCCATGCCAAAGCCGAGTGCTACAAATACACTCAAACACACATAGGCCGGTTGAGTTAGGGCGAAGCCGAGCGCTGCTCCCATAAAAGGTGCGGTACAGGGGCTAGCAACTACCGCGGCTAATACACCGGTAAAGAATGATCCTTTTAAACCAGATTTTTGTGTGAGTGATTGGCCTGCGCCCATCCAGCGAGTGCCGATTTGAATGGCGCCAGACATACTTAAACCCATCACAAAAAATAAATAGGCAAGTGCAGTGACTAATCCCGGCGACTGCAGTTGAAAGCCCCAGCCAATCGACTCACCGCCGCTTTTTGCGATTAATAAGATGCTCGCAAAGCCCACAAAACAGACCACTATGCCTAAGGTGTAAGCCCAGCCATGCAAGCGCAAACGAGCGCTATCGGCTTGTACCAAGCTCATCACCTTTATAGAGAGCACCGGGAATACGCAGGGCATAAGGTTCAAAATCATGCCGCCGAGCATGGCGAATAAAAGCGCCTGCCACAGCCAAACTTGCTCTTCGGGTGGTGCTTCAGTTTCGGGGGTTGCATCTAACCTTGTTGCTGGCTTATTGGCTATGGCAGAGGTGGCGTTTGTGGTCGGATCTATATGCAGGTTTTCCGAATAAGGCGGGTAGCATAAGCCTGCCTCCGCGCAGCCTTGGGAGGTAACGCGTAAATCAAACGCTGGCGAATCGGCAGGAATAGAAAAATCTACTGTCACTTCGTGATAGTGAAGCGTCATATCCTTGCCAGCAAATTCGTCGAACTTATGTTTGCCGCCCGCGCTGTAACTAGGGTTGAGTGCTACTTCTGGTGTGGCGCGAAATTTAAAGCGTTCTTGGTACAGGTAGTATTCAGGGGCGATAGTCCAAGTTAGGCGCAGGTTCTTGGTGTGGTTTTCGGCATCCTTAATTTCGCTACTTAGCTTATAAGCTTCGGTAACAGGCAGGTATTCGTGTTGATTTGAGACTAAGTCAGTTTTAATCGGTGAAGCATTGGCGTTTGGCGCAGGAATCAGATTCTCCGCATTGGCCAATGGGATTGCGAAGCAAATCAAAGTGGCGAAAAAATAATGCGCAATAGAGAAATTAAAACTAGGGAAGCTGAGAGAACTTGGCATAATAAGCGCCTAACGCAAAGTGGATTTGACGAGTGCGGGTTGAGTGCTTGCAAGTGTAGTCGAGTTGGTGGCTTGCCAGCTAGTTATGATCGCAAGAGTCGCTCATCATCCACTCGGAATGGGATTTATTAAGTCCCTTGTGGGCGTCACGCGTCACAGCCTTAAATGTTTTTTGATTTGACCTTTTCCTTTTAGTGTTTTTTTACAGAGAAAGTATTCATGTTTAGCTTTAGCTCAAAGTCTGCAGTAGTTGTACGTACCATTGGTTTACTTGGGTTGGCTGGTGCTTTGGCTGCGTGCCAATCGACCCCTAAGCAAGAAGAGCCGATTGCGCCAGTGGTACAAGTGGCGCCAGCGCCCGTAGAGCTTACGCCGCAGCAAAAAGTAGTTCATCGTTTATTGGCAGAAGCAGATTACTGCTTATCTCGTAATCAACTGCTAAATCCTATAGCCGATAATGCCCATGACCGCTATCGCTCAGTGCTGTTGATGGAGCCAGAAAACGAGCGCGCAAAGTTGGGTTTACAGGCCATTGCGCTGCGTTTTGTCGATCAAGCACAGACAGCCGCAAAGCGCGGTAATTTGAGCGAGGCAAATACGATGATCAACTACGCCAAAAGCATTGATAACAATGCGGTGGTACAAGATGCTGCGAACAGCTTGCGTAAGCAGTTAGTAAATATTCCCGTTGCAAAAGCTTATGTGCCCAGTGAGGGTGAAGTGGTGCTGGATGCAAAAATGCTGCAATCTAAAGATCCACAGCTAACAACTCATTTAACAAGCGTTGCACACAAAGCAAAGCAAACCGATCAATTTGTATTAATTATCGCGCGTACCGACGCAGATGGTCGTTGGGTGTATCAGCAGTTACGCAATGCTGTGCCCGGTTATTTGGTGCGCGGTGATATTAGAATTGGTTCACCTGCGCGCGTGAAGTTAGTAAAAACCTTGGAATAATTTGGGGAGTCAACATCAAGAGTTTAGTATGAAAAACTTATTTAAATCTATTGGTGTGCTTCTGCTGACGTTTTCAATATGGCCTGCTACTTTTGCCGCTGAAAATACTCATTCGATTAAAAACGAAGCTTTGGATGTTAGAGTCACCGATGCATTTTTTTATGTCCCCTTGGGTGCAAGTAAAACGACAATGGCGTTTTTCACCATCACCAATTATTCCAATATTAATTTGAATGTGACGGGGGTGAGCTCACAGGCGGCTAAACAAGTAAGGCTTTTGCCCGAAAGTACCTTGGCACTGCCGGCCAAACAATCGGTCGCCTTAAAATCCAGTGGTCGCTATGTACAAATTAATGATCTCAAAACACGGCTAAGTACCGGCGACGAGCTACACTTAGAAGTAAGCCTAAGCAATGGCCAAAAGTTACATGTTATTGCTTTGGCAAAAAGCGCTTATGATCAGGTGCATGGTCGCTAACGGGTTCACAGTATGAACTTATTTAAACATTTGTGGGTACGTGCACTTCGCCGCGCTCGCGATGAATATGAAGATACGCAGAGTGATATAGTTTGTGCGAGCCCTGTGCGTCGTACCCTCATATTTGCGGTGTTGATTTATGTTGTGGGTGCGATTGCTGTGGGTATTTATTGGAGTTTTTTTCCAAGCACTCCGAATATTAATAGTGTGGTTCAGCACCAATTAGCACTTCTTAAAGTTCCTGCGTCATACACACGTCTTGCTCAAGGTAATTTACCTAAAGGCGTTGCGACTACTTCTGCATTAATCACCGTGAGCGAAACTCTGTTGGATAAATCTGGCGGTTATATTGCCAATGATATTATGCCGCCCGGTTTGTGGTTAGATGATATGCCGCATTGGGAATTAGGTGTGGTGCATCAAATTCGTGAGACCACCCAAAGCTTGCGCGCATCTTTCAGTCAATCCAACTTAAATCATGAACTGGATGTTGATCTTCAAAAAGCAGAAGTTCGTTTTAATTTTTCGCATGCATCCTGGAGTTTTCCTGCTACTGAGTCGCAATACCGGGCAGGTATTGAACATTTACAAAAATACAATTTTCGCTTATTGAAAACTGACGGTGATAACGCACAGTTTTATGCGGACTCGCAACATTTAAACGATTACTTGGCGGGCGTAGAGCAGCGCTTAAGAAATTTATCGCAGCGTTTGACGGCGAGTGTTGGCCCCAGTATTAATACGGATTCTGCGGCAATGTCGGTCAAACAAAAAGATTCCCAAAAAATTGCCACGGGTTTGTACACCAAAACGCCTTGGTGGCAAGTTGATGATGTGTTTTATGAGGCGCGTGGGTCTGCTTGGGCACTCATACTTATTTTGCAGGGGGTGGATCAGGATTTTGCCGAAGTACTGAAAGCTAAAAATGCGCAGGCGAGCTTTGATCAAATTATTCGCGAGTTAGAACCCAGCCAGCAAACTGTATATAGTCCTATGATATTGAACGGCGAAGGTTTTGGATTTGTTGCCAATCACTCGCTCAGCATGGCCTCTTATTTGTCGCGCGCACAAGCGGCGATTGCAGATTGCCGTCGTCAACTCTTGGTGTCTTCCCCTTAGTTTTCCCTCTAACTTAGTTTTCTATTTATGCTAAATGCTTATTTACTCACTCGCCAATGGCGCGATACTCGCGAAGGTATCGCCTTGGATTTTTGGTGGGCAACCGAGCAGGGCGCCTGTTGGACGCAAATTACCCAACAAGAAATAGTATTTTTTGTGTTACGTAAAGATGCCAAAAAGATTCAAAAACTTTTGGCTGGATTGCGCGGATGGCGGATGGCAGAAGTTGAATTAAAAACTTTTCACAATCACCCCGTTAATGCACTCTATTTTAAAAGCCAGCGCAGCTCGCGAGATGCGCAAGAAATTCTGGCACAGGCGGCTATAGACTCGTGGGAAACCGATATTCGCCCCCACGAGCGCTATTTAATGGAGCGATTTATTACTGCCGGTGCGCAGCTTGATATTGAGCTTGATTCACTATCAAGCACTAAGCCTATTTTGAATCCGCGTTTACTGCCTTCCGAAACTCGCCTTCCGCTAAAAATGGTTTCACTTGATATAGAAACCACTATGGACGCCAAGCAATTATTTTCCATTGCGGTTTGGGCGGAGCAAGCGAAGAAAGTGTTTATGGTGGGCGATGGTGTAGCCCAATTCGATGTTAATACACGGTCCATTGATATTATCTTTTGCGCAAGTCAAAGAGAATGCCTGCAGCAATTTTTGAGTTGGCTGCAAGATTACGATCCCGATATTTTAATTGGCTGGAACTTAATTCAATTTGATTTGTGGGTATTAGAAACTCTGTGTCAGCAAGAGCATATCAGTTTGGCTTTGGGGCGCGGCAATCAGCCTGTACATTGGAGGCAGGAGGAGGGCGATATTGGGCGTAGATTTATTGTCATCCCCGGCCGCGTTGCGCTTGATGGTATCGAACTATTAAAAGCGGCCAACTACCGTTTTGAATCCTATGCCTTGCAGTTTGTGGCTGAACAGCTTTTGGGGAAAAGTAAGTTGTTGCACGGCAATGGTCGCGGTGAGGATATTGCGCTTTTATTTGCTGAAGATAAGTTGGCGCTTGCGGAATATAACCTGCGTGACTGTGAATTGGTGTGGGATATTTTTGCGGATAAAAAGCTATTGCACTTCGCGGTGGAGCGCA
>CAZZEV010000237.1:0-4905 GCA_964653305.1 uncultured Cellvibrionaceae bacterium
ATCAGCCTTAGATTCCAACCTAATGTAAGCAACGACGGTGGTGGGCTTTCTTGGATAGATGGCACCTTAACAGGCGAGTTTGATTTTAAGTTTGGCAAAACAGCTGTACCTGAATCATCAAGCATTGTGTTGTTTGGTATTGGCTTGCTTGGTTTAGGTTTGGCGCGTCGTCGTAAAACTGTTTAATCCGCAAGGTAAAATACCACGCCCAAAAGCCCCAATTTAATTGGGGCTTTTTTGTTTGGGATGTTCATTTACTCTCACCTCAATTTTCGCTATCTTGCATACCTCTCTATTCTGCGGCATCTGGATTCTGCTTTGCCCACTCCTCCTACCCTCGATCAAATCCCCGTTACGGCGCTTAAAGGCGTTGGTACGAACTTAGCGGAAAAATTGGCGAAGATCGGGCTTTTTTCCCTGCAAGATGTACTCTTTCATTTACCCACGCGCTACATGGATCGCACCCGCGTTACACCTATTGGCGGCTTGCAACCGAATGTGAATGCGGTGATTGAGGGCGAGGTACGCGCTTGCGATATCGTGTTTGGCAAGCGCCGCAGCTTGGTGGTACGCATACAGGACGGCACCGGTGGCATCACTCTGCGCTTTTACCATTTCAATGCCGCACAAAAGAATCGCCTCACCAACGGCACCCAGGTGCGCGTATTTGGTGAAACTCGGCGCGGCTCGGCGGGTTTGGAGATGTACCACCCCGAATACGATTTGCTGGATGAAGCCGCACCGCTCCCACTGGAACAGCACCTCACACCCATCTACCCCGCAACTGAAGGGCTAACCCAACCGCGAATGCGAACGCTGGCCGCGCAAGCGCTTACGTGGTTAGGCACTCATAGCCTGCGCGAACTCTTGCCCGACGAGGTGCGCCGCCAACTTAACCAAAGTTCACTGGCCGATGCCCTGCGCTTTTTGCACCAGCCGCCCACCAACGCCAATGTGCATTTATTGATGGAAGGCGAGCACCCGTTTCAGCAGCGTTTGGCGTTTGAAGAATTGCTCGCGCATCACCTGAGTTTGCTGCTGTTGCGCCGCCAAACCCAGGCCGATGGCACCAGCCAGCTCTATATCAACAAGCAACTGCAGGCTGATTTTTTGGCGCAGTTACCGTTTCAACTGACGCGTGCGCAAACACGGGTATTTACCGAAATCGCCGCCGATTTGGCCAAAGCCATTCCTATGCTGCGCTTGGTGCAGGGCGATGTAGGCTCCGGTAAAACCGTCGTCGCCGCGCTTACTGCACTCGCAGCAGTCGCTAACGGCAAACAGGCGGCGATCATGGCGCCCACGGAAATTCTGGCCGAGCAGCACCGAATTAACTTTGGCAATTGGCTGGAACCGCTTGGGATAAAAATCGGCTGGCTGACGGGCAAACTTAAAGTTGGTGAGCGCCGCACTCAGCTGGCTGCAATCGCTAATGGCGAGGCACAAGTGGTGATTGGCACTCACGCGCTGTTTCAAGATACGGTGGAATTTGCAGACCTCGGTTTAATTGTTATCGACGAACAGCATCGATTTGGTGTGCATCAGCGGCTATCGCTCCGGAATAAGGGCACATCTGGCTCGTTGCGACCCCATCAATTGATTATGACCGCCACCCCCATACCACGCACCCTCTCCATGAGCGCCTATGCAGATTTGGATTGTTCCGTAATTGATGAGCTACCACCGGGACGAACACCTATTACTACCGTGGTGATCAGCGATCAGCGCCGCCCCGAGATTATCGAGCGGGTGCGTTTAGGCTGCGAAGAAGGACGGCAGGCTTATTGGGTTTGTACGCTTATCGAAGAATCCGAAGCGTTAGAGGCGCAAGCCGCGCAAGCAACGGCAGAAAGCCTTGCCCTCGTATTGCCGCATTTGCGCATAGGTTTGATTCATGGCCGTTTGAAACCAGCCGAAAAAGAAGCTGTTATGGCGGCGTTTAAAGCCAATCAATTGGATTTATTGGTGGCAACTACCGTGATTGAAGTGGGGGTGGATGTACCCAACGCCAGCTTAATGATTATCGAAAACCCCGAACGCCTCGGTTTGGCACAGCTACATCAATTGCGCGGCCGAGTAGGGCGCGGCTCCACCGCAAGCCACTGCGTGTTGCTTTACGGATCACCCTTGTCCAACCACAGCAAGGAACGTTTGCGGGTAATGCGCGAAAGTAATGACGGCTTTTATATCGCCGAACAAGACTTGCAATTGCGCGGGCCCGGCGAAGTCTTAGGCACCCGCCAAACCGGCGACATGCAGTTCAAAATTGCCGATCTTCAGCGAGATGCTCATCTTTTACCCAGCGTGAAAGAAGGTGCCGAACATTTAATGGCGCATCATTTCACACTTTGCCAAGAAATCATTAAACGATGGCTTGGAAAGAGCCATGTTTACCTGCAAGTTTAAAATACTGGTCTATGCTCACAAGACAGACCAAAAACTGCTGATACCCATTTTCCACCTCTGAGACACTAACAAAGGAGTAGGCCGTGCCTGTACCATCCAGCGTTCAATCGTTGCTACAAAACCGAAATGTTGCCTTTGATTTGGCAACAACGCCGTTCAATGACGATGACCGCCGTTTAGTGTGGCACGACCAGCATTTACGTAATATGAGCGCCGCTAAATCCTTGATTTTGCAAGACGGCCAAGGCCGCGTACAGGTGATTATCTCCGCTGATCGCCTGCTCGACCTGAAAGCCGTTAACCGCCAACTGGGCCGCGAATTGCAGGCCACCAGCTTGGAAGATATTAAAAAGTTCTGCGCGACCCACCAACTCGATTCCATCCCCGCACTCCCCAAGCTTGCAGGTTTACAAACACTGGTGGATAAAAGTTTGATGGATCGCAATGAGTTATTGCTGGATTCGGGCAGCGAAGAGCAGTTGGTGCGTATTGACCGAAGTCAGTTCGAACAGATTTTGGAGGGCGCGACACTGTGCGATATTTCTGTACCGCTCGCCCCACTTGAGATGGATGACTTAAATACCAGCGATCAAGACCAAATTCTCGGCGCAGTACGCAACTTTACCCAGCTACGCGTTAAACAACGCCTAGAAGAAACCTTAGAGTTACCGCCACTCTCCGACACGGCGCAACGCATTATCAAACTGCGTGTTAACCCTAATGCGGATATCAGCGATCTCGCTCAAATTGTAGAAACCGACCCAAGTTTGGCCGCGCAAGTAGTAAGCTGGGCAGCATCGCCTTATTATTCGGCGCCCGGCAAAATCAAATCCATTCACGATGCCATTGTGCGTGTGCTCGGCTTTGATATGGTGCTCAACCTATCGCTTGGTTTATCGCTCGGCAAAACCATGACCATCCCCAAAGAAGGTCCCCATGGCAGCTTGCCCTACTGGCAACAAGCGGTATTTATGGCAGCGACCATTGAAGGCTTGGTCACCGCTATTCCGCGCGACCACCGCCCCAGCTTCGGTATGGCGTACCTCTGCGGCCTGCTGCATAACTTTGGTTATTTGATTTTGGCAGAGGTTTTCCCTCCTTATTTTCACGCCTATTGCGAAATGGCCGATGCTAACCCGCATGTTACCCATCAAGCCATTGAACGCCATTTAGTGGGTGTAACCCGCGAACAATTGGCGAGCACACTCATGTCGCTTTGGTCTATGCCTGAGGAAGTGATTGTTGGCCTGCGCCACCAAAATAACCCCAACTTCCAAGGGGAGTACAGCCAGTACGCCAAGTTAATTTTTGTTGCCCAACGCCTATTGCACCAACACAATATCGGCCAAGGGCCAAAGCTGGAGATTCCTCAATCGGTATTTGACGATTTGCATTTAGACCCAGAGAAAGCCCAACAAACTGTGCAAAATATCCTTGAATCCAGCGATGACTTGAAACATATTGCCCACGAGTTGAGCCCTAAACATTGAAGGAGTCAGCCTGCGAAGGTGAATAAGGTTAAAACAAGATAGCAACAAACCCCTGTTCCACACACAGGGGTTTTTTTTAGTCTACAAGAATTAAGGCAACCCAAATAATATGAGTAAAGCGCAAGAAGCTGCAGCGATTTTAGTTAAACGTCGCCAAACTGGCACCCAAGGTGATCGATTACCCGAAAGCTGCCGCCCCACCACTCTAGAAGAATCTCTTGCCATTCAAGCTGCCGTTACTGAGCAATGGTGCGAGCAGGAAGATGACAGTATTGGTGGCTGGAAGTGCCTGCTACCGCCAGAAGGCAAGTTGATCGTCGGCCCTATTTATACCCGCACTATAGATTCAGTTGCGCCAGTTTCACTCTGGCCAAAACCGAGCGATAACAAGATCGCGCGCATAGAGCCTGAATTGGCTTTCTTCTTTGCGCAAGATTTACCACCGCGCGAGCAGCCCTATACCGCCGCTGAAGTCGATGCAGCCATCAGCCGCACCCACCTCGCATTGGAACTGATTAACTCCCGCTACTCCGACCCTAGCCAATGTACTTTCCCCGAGATGTTGGCGGATGGATTGGTCAATCAGGGCCTATTTATCGGCCCGCAGGTAGACAGTGATCTGGCACGAAATGCTAGCGAATTTGCGATAAATCTTCACCAAAATGGCGAACTATGCGTCCATCATGCAAAACACCCTAACACTCATCCGCGTGCACCTTTGTATTGGCTCGCTGAGTTCTTGCGCAGCCAAGGTCAGGGAATTGTCGCCGGCCAAGCGGTGATTACTGGCTCGTTTGCGGGTGTGCTGGAAGTACCGATGGATACTGACATTACGCTGGATTATGTTGGGCTGGGCAAGATGGAAGTGAGATTTAAGGTCAAGAGCTAAAGAGCCTAACCCCCTCCCAACCTCCCCCTCCACGAAGGGGAGGAGCTTGGTATTCGCTCCGCAATAAACTCGGAGTCGAGTCGGCTCCTCCCCTTTTTTAAGGGGGAGGCTGGGAGGGGG
>CAZZEV010000238.1:0-4899 GCA_964653305.1 uncultured Cellvibrionaceae bacterium
AAGGGTCTTGTAAACTATGCCCTTTTGACATGTTTATTCTCCTAGGGAAGATAAAATTTACCCACCTTGTCCCCGCATCTTTTTGTAATTAGGGAGGGTGGACGGGGTTATGAAAAACGGACTACTGTTTTCAACTATCTATTATATGGTTGCGCCCCCTATAAAATTCAAGGCGCAACGCACAATTTCTTCTTTCGATAGCGATTTTCCAGTATCGCTCTCAGTATAGAGCCAATTTAAATCTGTGTTTGGATAATTTTGCCAGCCCCTCAGCCATGTAAATTGGCGTTTAGCCAATTGTCGCGTGGCGATAATACCGCGCTCAATCATCTCCTCATAGGACAAGCGCTCTTCAATAAAATCCCAAACCTGACGATAACCTACAGCGCGAATCGCTGGTAAATCCGCATGTAAATCGCCGCGATTATAAAGCGCTTGAACCTCTTCCACTAAACCTGCGGCGACCATCTTACTAAAACGTAATTCAATTCGTTCGTGCAATAGCGCACGGTCACGCGGAGCAATAGCAATTTGCACCAGATTGAATCGCTCACTAAAAGGCTGCGCGGTATTTTTAGCCTGCTCGCGCCGCAGTTCACTCATGGTTTTGCCACTAGCGAGATACACTTCTAATGCGCGGCTCAAACGTTGCGAGTGATTGGGGTGAATCTCTGCTGCGATCTCTGGATCAATTTCAGCCAACTGTTGATGCACAAATGGCCAACCAAATTGTTCTGCATCCCGTTCAATTTGTGCGCGAATCTCTGGGTCAGCCTCGGGCATTTCCGCCAATCCATCTAACAGAGCTTTGAAATACAGCATAGTTCCACCTACGAGCAAGGGGATTTTGCCCTGCGCATGAATCGCCGCAATTTCGCGTTCCGCATCCGCACAAAAATCCGCCGCAGAATAAGGCTCCGAGGGATCGCGAATATCAATTAACTTATGCGGCACAGAGGCCAACTCTTCTTTAGTGGGTTTAGCAGAACCGATGTCCATTCCACGATATACCAGCGCCGAATCCACACTGATTAACTCCACAGGTAGATGCTGGCGCAGCGCCATCGCCAAATCGGTTTTGCCCGATGCGGTGGGGCCCATAAGAAAAATAACCGTAGGACGAAAATGGGGCATGGATAAGTCTCGCTTTGCTCACCTTAAAATTTTAAGATGGCAATGATACCATTTACCGCCAAACCAAGACTGGGATTCCACCCTCGCCTTGTGGATAATAAAAATAAACCTGGTTTCGTGCAGAGAGCAAACAAGATTTCACTCAATAAAAATTAACTCCATTCTGCAATGATTACAGAATTCGTTTAGGGATTAGCAATGAATCTAAAAGTGAGCGAGCGCACACACTGCGCCAACTGCGACGCAATTTTAACTGGCGCCTACTGCCAGAGTTGTGGCCAAGCCGCACGTGTTCACCGCTCTTTATGGCATATGGCAGAAGAGCTGCTGCATGGAATATTACATTTTGATAGCAAAGCCTGGCGAACCCTGCCCGCACTCTTATTGCGCCCGGGTCAACTAACGCGCGATTATATTGATGGTAAGCGTAAGCGCTATATGTCGCCGTTTATTCTTTTTCTGTTCCTCAACTTTGTCATGTTTTTGGTGTTCTCTTATTTGGGTGGCAGCCTAATTGATAACAAATCCTCCGAGTCTTTTATTAAAGAGGGTCTTACCAATGAACTCAGCAATAGCAAAATTAAACTCGCCGAGCTGGAGGCCAAACGCTCAAACCTTGCCGCCAATGATCAAAGCATTGCAACCATAACAGATGAAATTTCTAAGCTGCGCCTAAGGCAAGCAGGCTATGAAAAATCTATGGCTGCCATCAATGCTGAAGGTACTATTGCAAACATTTCCTCAGAGAAAAAAGCTTCAGATTCAACCGAAAATAGCGATAGCTTTTCAGTTTGGTTGGAGCGCTCAATTTATCACGCACTGCAAAACCCTGATTTAGCGCTCTACAAACTGAAAGGCACGGCTTCAAAATTTGCGTTTATTTTAATTCCTATTTCGCTACCTTTTCTTTGGTTATTGTTTATTAGACGCAAAGACATAATGCTATTCGATCACGGTGTATTTGCGCTCTACTCACTATCGTTTATGTGTTTATTATTAATGCTAGTGGCAGCGCTGGCGCGATTGGGATTAGCAGGCTGGGCATGGTTATTATTTTTAGTGGTGCCGCCCGTGCATATGTTTGCGCAATTGCGCGGTACCTATCAGCTCAGCATAGGCGCCGCACTCTGGCGCACACTTTGTTTATTGGGCGTAGCTGGTTTTGCACTCTTCACCTACTTTGTGGTGATCACTTGGCTTAGTTTGTAACGCCATTTTTTTTGCGAGTAAACTTGTGTTCGATAACCTTATTTCACTGCTATT
Organism: uncultured Cellvibrionaceae bacterium; assembly: GCA_964653305.1. Lineage (GTDB taxonomy): Bacteria > Pseudomonadota > Gammaproteobacteria > Pseudomonadales > Cellvibrionaceae > Cellvibrio. The sequence goes on from CAZZEV010000238.1 coordinate 2,398, forward strand.
TTTTGCCGCCGCCATGCAAGGTTTTTTGTTAGCGGGCGTATTGGGGCTGCATAAACGCAATATTCAGGCGAACCATATTTTAGCCGTGTGGGTTGCACTCTTATCGGTAGATTTGTTGGGGCAAATTTACTACGCAGAAAATATTTTTAGACAATTCCCACAGTTCATCGGTCTCACTAATTTTCTGCCGCTCAGCTACGGCGGTTTTTTATTTTTGTATGTTCGCAGCCTTTCTCAAACCAAGCCATTGCGGTGGCACGATAGCTTACATTTTGTGGGCTTTTTTATCGGCGTATTACTCAACCTACCGACACTCCTGCAAAATCCTGCTAACAAACTGCAATTTGTTGAACAGATTATCGCCAACCAAGCACCCTGGTATTTTCAAATCGTCGATGCGCTCATGCCTATGTATGCCACCACCTATGCAATTCTCAGCGGCATTCTCCTGTGGCGCTACCAACAATCTGCAGACAACAGCATGCCGCGTTTGAGATGGCTGCAAACTTTGCTGACCATTAACATGATTATTTGGCTAGTCGTCTGGGGCTGCACTATCGCACCCATAATTCACATTGAAACCAACAACCAATTGACTTATCTCTTGGTGAGCCTGTTTATTTACATCATGGGCTATACCAGCCTGCGCCAGCCCGATATTTTTGCGGCGATAAAAGAGAGCGGCATCAAATACGGCGACAATCGCCTGCCCGACGATTTGCGCGAACAAATTCTCGCCTCACTTGAACAGCATATGCGCGAACATTCCCCTTGGCGGGCCAGCAGTTTTAGCCTCGCGCAATTAGCCGAAGTAACCGGCATTGCCAGCCACCATATTTCGCAAGTGCTAAACGATCACCACGGTCAATCTTTTAACGATTACCTAAATCAGTTCCGCGTCAATGCCGTTTGCCAGCGCTTGCGTGAACCTCACTCGCAAAACTTACTCGATCTCGCACTCGAATGCGGATTCTCGTCAAAATCCAGTTTCAACGCTATTTTCAAGAAATACACCAACCAAACCCCATCGGAATACCGCAAACAGGTACAAAACTAGGAGTTTGCACGTCCAATCTTAGAAAACCCGACGTTTTTGGAAATTTAACCCCGCAAGATGGCTCGCGTTCTAGTCATTCACTTGTCGGGGTTATTCCATGCCTGTATCACTACAAACATCGTTCAAGAGCCTGTTCCTATTACTGGCCGTTTCGATCTCTGTCTATGCGCTGGGTTACGACTGGATTTACGCCCATGCCACAGAAGGCATAGCCGTCAAATTCAAAAGCCTGATCACAGTTTTTGTTTACAGCCATTTGATCGGCGGCGGCCTTGCGCTTTCGCTGGGTGCTATCCAACTCTTCACCAAACAAGGTTCGCCTTGGCATCGCCGCTTAGGGATTAGCTACTGCATTGCGGTATTGATCGGCGGAATCGGCGGCGGCTATTTATCTTTCTTTGCAGATGTAGGGCCCTCCACGGGTGTGGGATTTTTTATCCTCGCCATTATCTGGATTTATTCCACCTACCAAGCCTACCGCTACGCGCGATCCCATCAACGGGAAGATCATCGTCGCTGGATTATCCGCAGCCTTGCAATTACCGCTACAGCTATCAGTTTGCGTATCGAGCTGCTCATATTCACCCAATTTTGGAGTTTCGAAACCAGCTACATGATCGTCGCCTGGGGCTCCTGGATCGGCAATCTGCTGATAGCCGAAATGTATCTTTCACTGACGTCCCGAACCCACACTCTCCCAAAAGGAAATTTATCCCTATGAATATGCGTATTTTCTCTCTATCGCTTTTGAGCATGACCTTATTTGCTGCTGGCGCAAAAGCCGAATTAGCGGTTGGCCTTGGTATCGCAAGCTTTCAAGACCCTCAAGTAGGTATGGACGCTCGCCAACTCCCAATTCCAATGATCTCTTACACAGGTGATCGATTACGTTTTCAAATCACAACACTCAGCTACCGACTGATTGAATTGGGGGATTTGGAAATTAGCGCGCTCGCGTCTGGCCGCTTGCAAGGTTATGAAACCGCTGACAGCCCCTATTTGAATGGGATGAAAGATCGTGCAAACACGCTGGATGGCGGTATCAGTTTGGATTGGAATGGTTTTAGCCTTTCCTACACTCACGATTTGTTTTCCAAACACAAAGGCGATGAGGTCGTGTTCGCCTATGCCAAGGGGTTTGGTTTGGGCAACGCGGAGGTGATGCTCGGCGCAGGCGTGACTTGGCAAAGCGAAAAACTCAATCAATATTATTACGGCGTTGCACCTTCAGAAGCGCGTAGCCTGATGGTGGAAAACAATCTATTTCATCGCACCGCCTATACAACACAAGATGCAGTTGTACCCAAAATCAATACGCTGGTGAAATACCCCGTGTTCGATTCATGGGCACTGGTTGCTGGCGCCGAGGTAAATTTTTTACCCAAGGAAATTACTGACAGCCCAATTATTGAAAACAAAAATGCTTGGGGAATGTTTGCGGGAAT
>CAZZEV010000239.1:0-4887 GCA_964653305.1 uncultured Cellvibrionaceae bacterium
TGCTTTCTAATGAGACTCAACGCCTGTTCACCACTAGTGGCTTTGTCTGTTTGCCAACCCACAGACTCACAAAGATTGGAAATAATATCCAGTGCGATGGGGTTATCGTCCACCACCAATACCGGCGAGGTCGAACTGGTGCTGTAAGATGATTTTTGTTGATTGTTGTTTGATAGATTCGAAGAGAACGGCAAAGTAATCGTAAAAAAGAAACAGCTCCCCTCACCTAATTTACTGGTTAACTCGAGCTCCCCGCCCATGAGTTTTACCAAACGTTGGCTAATCGCAACACCTAAACCCGTGCCGCCAAAGCGCCGCGTAGTAGACGCTTCTGCTTGGGTGAAACCACTGAAAATACGCGCTTGATTTTCAGGTGCTATACCTATGCCGGTATCACACACACTGAATTTTAATGTCACCGCCGTTTCACTTTTTTGCAGCGCCTGAATCTTTAATATGACCGAACCCTGCTCGGTAAATTTAATCGCATTGCTACCTAAATTTAATAACACTTGCTGCAAGCGCATGGCATCGCCCACCATTTCGCTTTGCACATCGGCAGCTATATCAAACAAAACTTCAATCGGTTTTTTACCGGCATTGGTGGAGAGAATAACCGAAAGATCTCGCAATACTTTGTCGAGTGAAAACGGGTGGGGGTCTAACAACATTTTTCCCGCTTCGGCTTTGGATAAATCCAAAATATCATTGAGCAAACCTAACAATGACCGCGCTGCGCCTTCAGTTTTTTGCGCGTAATCGGCTTGGCGATGATTTAATTCCGTTTTCTTTAAAAGCGTGAGCATGCCTAAAATAGCATTCATGGGCGTGCGCAATTCATGGCTCATATTGGCCAAAAATTCTGACTTGGCTTTGCTGGCGTCATCGGCGGCTTGTTTAGCTTTACGCAGAATGTCTTCAGTTTCATATTGTTGGGTAATATCGCGGTTAATACCCATTACCCGCACCGGCTTACCCGCTTCGTTACATTCAACAAAGGCCGCCGCTTGAATATAGAGCGATTTGCCTTTGGTATTAATGACTCTAAAGATTGGGTTATAGGTGCCCTTGCCTTTTACCGCCAAGTTTAACTGCGCTTCGGTAAAGCCAATATCTTCTGGGTGAACACGCGAACGCCAGTAGTCATAAAAAGCACCAGACTTACGAATCTCTGGCGGTGATTCATAGATAATGTGCATGCGGTCGTTCCAATCGAACACCTGAGTCTCTAAATCCCAAATCCAAATGCCCATTTCCGCCACTTCGGCCGCTTTTTCAAGTTGGTCGCGCGCCGACTGTAATTTCACTTCTTGTTGTTTGGCGGCGGTAATATCAGTGCGAATAGAAATGTATTTTTCAATGCTTCCATCGTCATTAATAAAGGGGGCAATAAAGCTATCCACCCAATAATGCGAACCATCTTTAGCGCGATTACAGACTTGACTGCGCCACGGCTTGCCGTTGGAAATATCGCGCCACATATCCACCCAAAATTTATGCGGCTGTACATTAGAGTTCACAATGCGATGATTTTTACCCAGCAATTCCTCACGGCGATAACCGCTGATTTTACAAAACGCCTCGTTCACATCTGTGATATTACCGGCGCTATCGGCAACTGAAACTATCGCGTGCATGTTAAGCGCAGACAATAACGCGGAGTTGTCTCGCAGAGCAGATTCTAGTGCACGCGTAGCGATTTTTTGTTGGGTAATATCGGTGTGAGTGCCAACCATGCGTAAGGGTTTTCCATCCGCATCGCGCGCAACTACTTTGCCGCGGTCTAACACCCAAAGATAACTTCCATCTTTGCAGCGCACGCGGTGCTCGTTGGCAAAGCTTTCTGTTTTACCGTCTAAATTGGCTTGTACATCGGCCATTACGCGGTGTACATCTATAGGGTGTAAACGGCTTGACCATTCCGTAAGCTCACTACCAATCTCATCATCCTCATGACCCAGCATGGTTTTCCAGCGGCTCGACAAATAGACCTTATTGCCGGCGATATCCCAATCCCACACACCGTCGCCACTACCATTAAGTGCAAGAGAATAACGCTCTTCGGTTGCGCGCATATCACTAAGCGCTTGCTCTAATTCACGTGTTTGCTGTTCAATTTTTAGTTGGTGCTGCGCGCTGGTTTGATAACTGCCAATAATGCGTTTTAGATAAATTAAAAGTGTTATGATCGCTAGGATTACGGATATGACAAGCACCGTAGCTGACACCATCAACAACTTTTCAGATTCTCGATTTTTTTGCTCTGCAGCACGCTCTATAGCCTGTGCATTGGCGCGCAGATTTAAGCTGATGCGATCAATGGCCTGCAAGGCACTTGCATCTACCTCTAACATTTGCACAGCAGCATCAATGGTGGCCGAATCTTTTTCAGCCTGAATCATCGCGGTGACTAATGCATATCTTTTTTGAAACGTATTGAGTGATGCGCGTATTGTGGCGAATTCATCGCGATCAGTAGCAACGAATGATTCCAATTTACTGATGACCTGAGAGCCCACCTCAAGATTTCTTTCTATCAAAGGACCATACATTTTTGTATCGCGGCGCAGCACCAGATTTTTAAAATTATGGATAAAACCTTCGTAGCCTATGGCTCGGTCAAACTCTGCCAATGCTTTATTCAGCTCAATAACATACTGATTGTGCTTCGACCATTCTGCCTGTGTTCTCTCATGTTCGCGCAACGCAAAATAGCCCAAGCCCGTTGCAAACGCGAGCAGGATTAATCCCAATACAACAATCAGAAAGGCTTGAGACTTTAGCTCACTCAATGCGGTAGACATACCGATTGCCGTCGTCTCAGCAGCTGAAGTTTTGAAATCGTTTGTCATTATCTCAAAGCGACTCTCAGTTGGGGGGAAGGACAAAAAGCACAGGGAAGGAAACCTAAGGATAGCTGAGAATTTCAGTATTGCGAGCCAACCCAACCTAGATTGGGAGTACAAAATACTTAGCTTAAATGTAGACGGTTTATATCATCGAACTACTCAGTTTCTGAGGTATCCGATATTTGCGGGGGGCACCACTTATCAAAAAAACAAAGAAACAAAGAAACAAGATTATTACTCTGCACCCAAATGAAGCTTGATGCATTCAGGACAGAAAATATTAAGCCTTACCTAAATTTGTAATGGGTGGTCAGCTATCTGACGCGCGGAAACGCCCGCATTACAATGCGGGCAACAGCTTTTTATAAGTTGTTGGAATAGGCAGGCGGCCATGTACATTCGTCATGTTTCTGTTGAAAGGGCGATTTTAAACAGACCAAGTTACGTTTATCTAACTGTAGCCGTGCCAAACTCTCTGAATGGTATTTATAAAACAGCCGATCAAAATCACCATTACTTTTCATTTTTTTCAAACCCGAATTAAGGCGTTGTGCCAAGAGCGGATGCTTTTTGCTGACATAAAAATAGACCGGGTAGTAGTAATGAATAAGCAAATGGGAATCTATTGCCAAAAATGGATACTGCGCTTTTCGGCTTTCATAGATACGCACAACCTCATCTACACCAAAGGCGATGCAATCAAAACGTTTCGCGCTGAGCATCATAAACAAGTTATCAAAATTGGGAGCATCTACAATCGCTAACTGATTTGCACGATAAATAGCGCGATCAGACCACTGTGCTTGGCCGATTTTAATGCTCGCCAAGGTTTGCAGATCTTTCACATTGCGAAGATCAGTCGCAGCATCTTGATTGGTTAAACACACTCTATAGCCCAGCAATCCATTGAGAATATCCACCGGAATCTCAATAACCTCCGCACTCGCAACTGGCGTACCTGGCGAAGTCCAATACAAATTTAGCTGGTTCCCCTCGCTCATCAGTTGCGCATTGCGCGCACTGGTGGTAACCGATTTATAAGGCCGCAGTTGATAATCGCCGTAGTCTGCACGCGTTATTTCTAGAGCATCCTTAATCAGCTGGTAACGATATGCGTAGTGCTCTTCATAACCACTCATCTGCAAATGGCTTACGACCATAGGCTCCGCCGCAGCGAAGCTGGTATAGCCGCCCACAAGCAGGAAAATGATTCGTTTGACGAGCCCGAGCTTGTTCATGGTGGTTCTCAGGTAATTGGTAATTTGAGTTTAGTCGCGAAAAGTGACATTGTCATTCCGGCTATCAACCTAATGGGTGCCTATAAAAATTCCTGTTGTTTTTAGCAAGTAGGCACTTATAAATATTTGCACACCTCTGAATTGGGTGCTGGCCTTCATTTGTCCTAAGGCCAGTCTTGTGCTTAGCTTAAGGCATCTTATTTGGATGCCGCCATGTCGATAGACCCTACTCTAGACCCTTTGCAGGCCAAACCTGTTACACCGAGCGAATCGCAAGCGCGGCGGGCATTTGCTGCACGCAATAACCGCCATGACTCCAATAATGCAGATTTAAGTAATATCGAAATGCCATCGCATTGGGCTGTGCCTTGGGCAGACCTCATGATGGTGATGATGGTAATGTTCGCAGTGATGTTGGCGACGAATTTAGCTGAGCGCGATGTGTCTGAGCTTTTTAAAAAAGATACCAACCCACAACCCAAACAACATGTGCAACCACCGCCGCCTAAAAGCACAATCACCCAAGCACAACCGCAAGACGATGTGCGCGCAAAAGAGAAAACCCTTACCGAACCCAATCCTGTAGATCAAACGAAAGAGCAAACTTCGCAGAGCACGAATATAAACCCAGCACCTCCAACGCTAGAAAAAACCGACGCGGGCGCAATCCCCATTGAAGACATTTTGCGCTTAAGTAAGAACCTCGTTACCGAAGCAAATTTGGACGATATAGATGTTGTACTCACCGATAACCAATCCATTAAAGTCAGCGTGCGCGGCAATTTATTATTCGATTTAGG
>CAZZEV010000240.1:0-4883 GCA_964653305.1 uncultured Cellvibrionaceae bacterium
GTAACTCAAGCTTGCAGTCACAACTCGCTTGTCGTCTGGATAACTTAAGTCATATTTGGCCTTAACTACGGCAACTTCACCATTATTGTAACCGTAGGCGACTATGCCATGCGATGACTCGCTTGCACCTAGCGTGGTAAAGGTTGCATCTGCAGATTTTGGAATTTGTTGATTGCTTATTCCCGCGCCATTGAGCGCATTGAAAAATTGTACCGTCCCATTCTTATGGTAAGCAGTACCAATTTCTTCGTAACGCTCCAAACTAATAAATTCTGCAGGACTTCCTGCGACTTGTTCGTTAACAGGTAGTAAATAGGTTTGTTCTACATCGACTGATGCGCCACGTAAAAGCGGCATGATCTCAGAAAACAAATAAACAAAAATTAGCGCGAGCGACCCAACTACAGCAATACCTGCAGTCATAATGCCGTAGCCCGAAAACTTATCTTTAATATTACGTATACGCCGCAACTTAGTGCGCTGCTCAGCATTCGGCATGAGACTCGCAATCTGTGCAGTAGTAGAAGTAGGTTGTGACATGAAATTCACCCAATGAGGTAGTGGCGCATAAATCCTATCAGCCAAAGATGACAAATTTGTTACAGACAACATCCCTAAATCACATTAAGCATCCTTACAAAGAAATCCATTTAAAATGCCCATAAAAAAACCGCTGCGTGGCAGCGGTTTTCATCGGCAAACTAACAATGATTATTTCATTAGCTTTTCTAAGGTTTTTGCTGCCAAGCCAGCCGGTAATGGAATGTAGCCATCACGTTCAACAGCTTCTTGACCTTGCTTAGACAATACGTACTTAAAGAACTCAAGCTGTAACTTATCCAAAGGTTGGTTAGGCTTTTTGTTAACATAAACGTAAAGTTGGCGTGAAAGTGGGTAGCTACCATCCAAACCGTGTTCTGCATCAGGAGCAATCAACTCAGAGTATGAGGTTTTAGAGATTGGCAATGCTCGAACGCCTGAAGTTTTGTAACCAATACCTGAGTAACCAATCGCATTGATACCTTCAGATACGCTTTGTACTACAGAAGCAGAACCTGGTTGCTCGTTAATGGTTGACTTGAAGTCGCCCTTACAAAGGGCTTCTTCTTTAAAGTAACCGTAGGTACCAGATACAGCATTACGGCTGTACAAAGAAATACCGCGTTTTTCCCAAGCGCCAGTCAAACCAAGATCACCCCAAGTTTTCAAATCTTTCTCTCCACCACATTTACGAGTAGCAGAGAAGATTGCATCTACTTGAGAAATAGACAAACCTTTGATTGGGTTATCTTTGTTTACGTATACAGCCAAAACGTCGATAGCAACAGGTACTTTTGTTGGCTTGTAACCATGCTTAGCTTCAAACGCTTGAATTTCAGCCTCTTTCATTGCACGACTCATTGGGCCGAAATTTGAAGTACCTTCAGTCAACGCTGGTGGTGCAGTAGAAGAACCCGCGCTTTGAACTTGGATATTTACGTTAGGGTAGGATTTTTTGAAATCTTCAGACCACAAAGTCATCATGTTGGCCAAAGTATCAGAACCAATACTGTTGATTGCACCAGACACACCTGAGGTAACTTTGTATTCTGGTAACTTTGGATCTACGGCAGCCTGCACAGCAACTGCGCAAGTCATTGAGCCAATCAGAGAACCGGCGAGTGCCAATCCTTTAATAAATTTGTTAGCGTTCATTGAGCGTTTCCTTTAGGAAAGGTGACGATAATTGAAGGGGGAGCCTGCCTCACCCTTGACGCTCAATCTAACAAGCAATTGTGACAAGTTTATGACCAACAAGCCTCGCACTCAAAAAAACTTGTCACAATTGAGTAATAACTATTTCACCACCTTAAGCGATGGACGCTTAAGTGAAGTCACATTGCTTTCGCCTGCAGCACCAGATGGCTCTGGATTAGTAGGCGGCGCGGGCTCCTCTGGCGGCACCTCTAATTCAAACATCATGCCCTGGCCATTTTCACGGCCATATATACCCAGGACTGCTCCACATGGTACGTAGATGTGATTCACCACACCACTGAAACGAGCACTGAAAGATACGGCTTCATTGGCGATAAATAGATCTTTAACCGCTGAAGGGGCAATATTTAAAATAATTTGACCATCCTTATTCACATGCTGTTGCGGCACAGCAACCCCAGGCACATTCGCAAACACCACCAAGTGAGGCGTGCAGCTGTTATCCAACAACCACTCATAAATAGCTCTGAGCAAATAAGGACGATTCGATGTCATTTCCATAGCAAACTCACACAACTCAAAAATACTAAACGATAAGTTATCGCCCAAAAGAAAGGGCGACCTATAGTCGCCCTTTTTCACTCTTGATTCCAGAGTCGATTTGATTCTAGTGAATATTTCGCCAGAACTCTTTATTTAGGAAGAAAGCACAAGCAGCAAAGATTAAGATAAAGAACAACACACGCTTGCCCATGTCCTCACGCTTAAGTGCCCCAGGCTCGCCCAAATAGGCTAAGAAGTTCACCAAATCATAAGAAGCCTGATCAAATTCTTCTTTTTTCATAGTGCCTTTGATTGAACCTTCAACCAAGCCACCACAATGCTCATCTACCTCTAACTCACCAATAGCATTACGCTCCGCGTGACCATGATGATTGAGTTTTGGACCTGGGCCACACTCCAACAAACCTTGCGGGCCAATCAGTACATGCGGCATACCCACATTAGGGAATACACGATTATTTACACCCCAAGGACGCGCATCATCTTTGTAGAAGTTACGCAGATAGGTATAAACCCAATCTGGAGAACGTACACGAGTCACCAAGCTAAGATCTGGCGGTGCAACACCGAACCATGCTTTCGCCTGAGCTGGACGCATAGAGATTTCCATCAATTGACCCATGCGTTGGCCACCCAAAATCAAGCTGCCTTCCATCATCTCTTTTGGAATGTCTAAATCCGTTGAAACACGTTCAAAGCGTGAGTATTTAGCCGAGTGGCAACCCATGCAGTAATTGGTGAAGTATTTCGCACCGCGCTGCAAAGATTCTTTGTCATGGAGGTTAACCTCCATCTTGTCACAAGGAATGGCACCACATTCAAAGCTGCCGGTATTTGCCACCGCTTTGATAGGTACAATCGCGAGGATCAAGAACAACGCCAAACCACCCAATACGATATGCAGTGGTAAACCCTTAGCTTGTACACGCTCTGGCTCAACCAAATCTTTATCACGTGAAGCCAATACTGGCAAAACCGCAAAAATTACAGCAAGGAAAGCACAGAACACTAAAAGCAACGCAGGTACATCAGCCTTGATGTAACTCAAGGTCATAGCAGCGAAAATCACTGCGAACACACCAGAAAGCACAAATGAAACTTTAGATTTAGCTTTAGCTAAATTGGTAGTTGTCCACACCGGCATAGTCACAAAATAGGCAAAGTAGAAAGTGGTGGCGATTTGCGACAACAAGGTACGGCCTTCAGTTGGCGCTTGAACACCGAGGTAGCCGAGCACCACAAACATAGCCGCAAAGCTCATTAACATGACGCGTGGAATCCAACCGCGGTAACGGATAGATTTCACTTTGCTGCGATCCAACCAGGGCAACACAAACAGAATGGCAATCGCCGCCGCCATTGCCACGAAACCGAGGAACTTGGCGTTCAAAGGGCCGATTTCCATGGTTACCGCACGCAGTACCGCATAGAAAGGGGTGAAGTACCAAACCGGTGCAATGTGTGTCGGAGTTTTGAGGTTATTTGCTTCTTCGAAGTTGGCTTTCTCCAAGAAGAAACCACCCATCTCCGGCATAAAGAACAATACAAAACAGAATACAAATAAGAAAACGCTGATACCAACAAGATCATGCACTGTGTAGTACGGATGGAAAGGAACGCCATCTAGTGGAATACCGTTTTCATCTTTAAACTTTTTGATCTCAACGCCGTCAGGGTTGTTAGAACCTACATGCTTGTCGTGCAACGCCAGAATATGCATTACTACCAAAGCCAACAATACGATTGGCAAAGCCACAACGTGCAAAGCAAAGAAACGGTTTAGCGTGATACCAGAAATCAGGTAATCGCCGCGAATCCACTGCACCAGATCCTCACCAATCACTGGGATAGCACCGAACAAGGATACAATTACTTGTGCACCCCAGTAGGACATTTGCCCCCAAGGCAATACATAACCCATGAAAGCCTCAGCCATCAGAACTAAATAAATCGTCATACCGAAGATCCACACCAACTCGCGTGGAGACTTGTAAGAACCGTACATCAAACCACGGAACATATGCAGATACACCACCACAAAGAACGCAGAGGCGCCAGTGGAGTGCATATAGCGCAGAGTATCGCCGTACTCTACATCGCGCATGATGTATTCAACCGAGGCGAATGCTGCTTCAGCCGTTGGGGTGTAGCTCATGGTTAACCAAATACCGGTCACTAATTGGTTAACTAAAACCAATAGCGAGAGCACACCAAAAAAGTACCAAAAGTTGAAGTTCTTGGGTGCATAGTATTTACCCATGTGGGTATCCCATGCTTTTTGTACGGGGAGGCGATTATCAACCCAGCCCCACAAACCTGCTAACTGATTTACAACCCAATTCATCTTATGCCCCTTGGTCTTCACCGATGATAACTACGCTTTCACTCTCGTAATAATGCTTAGGCACTTCGAGATTGGTCGGCGCCGGAACACCTAAATAGACTCGGCCAGCCAAATCGTATTTAGAACCATGACATGGGCAAAAGAATCCACCCTGCCATTTATCACCACCTAAATCGGCAGCACCAACATCGGGACGGTAAAGTGGTGAGCAACCCAAGTGAGTGCAAACGCCCAAGAGAATTGCAAACTCTTCTTTAATCGCACGCGCTTCATTCTG
>CAZZEV010000241.1:0-4879 GCA_964653305.1 uncultured Cellvibrionaceae bacterium
GAAGCCGCCGAAGGTTGTAGATCGGCGGCTTCGCTAATTAATGCTTAGTGCATTGCATCAATAAAATATTCAAACGTCGGTGTAGCCATTTCGTTGTGGGTTTCTTTTAACTCAATATTTTTTATGTCGAGTGTTGGGTTATGTAAACTCTGCACGCGATTAACAAAATCTAGGTTGGTAATATAATTGCCTTGGCGTGTACCTGAGGTAAAAATAGAAATCGTTTCAGATTTTGGTTGCGCTAAAGCCGCTTTCACTTTTTCTTGGATCTCCGGTGGGTTTGCCCAGAAAGCGCCGTCACTCAAAGCGTAAGTACTAAAATAAGGTTTCTTCTGGGTTTCCTGACTCAACAATATTTCGCCCACAGTTGCACCCAGTGATGCACCCCAAAAAATACGATTGGCGTTGGTGCGGTATTGCTTTTCAATATGCGGAATAATTTCTTCTTTCAAGAAGCGAATATAAGGCAGTGCACCCGGCAATCTGTAATCCACCATGCGACGATCTTCTGGGCCTTGCTCAATAGCAACAACAATAAAGTCTTTGTGATGAGCTTCTACTGCTTTGTGAAATTCCTTCACCCACTGACCATCAGTTAAATAGAGAACCGGATATTTTTTGTTTGATGTCGCGTAGTTCGGCGGCAAATAAACAGAATAGGGGTATTCAATGCTGGTGTGTTTGGATTTGTACTTTAAACCATCGGTAAACTTACCTTGAACTTTATAATCGGCTATGGGTATCCAACGTGAGCTCATAAAAGCGCCGTTGGCTTTAAAAGCGCCATTGCCAACAGTGACCTCAAACTTACCAAAATAAAATTGATCGAAATGTAATTGGATTTCAAAGGGTGTATCGCCGTGGAATGTGCCTTTAATCGTTTTATTAAACGTATCTACAGCAATCAGTTGATAATCCTTGGTTTCATAAACTTTGTCATTCAGCGTGAATTTGGCGTACTGAGGGCCGCTGAAATTCATCGTGAGTTTAGAGCCTGGTTTTAAATCTATATTCTTTTCATTGGCGCTGATATTTTGAAACATTAAATCCAGATTGGAGTTGGGCAAGCCTTTAGCCATCATATCCAATTTGGTATCGGTGGATTGGAATGTGCCTGCATGACGGTAGTGAAGTAAACCAGCCATACTATGGTTTTGGTTGACATCAACTTCAAAAGTACCAGAGTTAGGTGTTAAATAAGTGAGTTGTGTTTTGACAGTCACTTCTAAATTGGCACCGTTCTCTTGCACTTTTATTTGCTGAACAATGTCACTCTGGTTGCCCTTAATATCCACTTTGTATTCTGAGCCCCACGCAAAGCCGTTGTAGTCGCGGCCATCAATAAACAGGCGATCTGCAAAAAAATAATATTTAAAGCTGCCATCGCGAGCGAGTCTTGGGTCCGCCCCTTGGAGCAGTTCGGTTTTCGTAATGTCAAAGGCGAGTGCAGTTCCTTGCAAACTAAGGGGTGCACTCTTGTTTGTACTTTGATTGGCAACATTTTGTTTTTTATTTGAATCGGTATTATTACTAGTGCAACTCGACAAGAACAATAAAAAAGCAGTGGCGAGTAAGCCGAAGCGACATTGAATGAATGTATTCACGATATCTCCATTAAGTGTGATTTTAAAATTGCTGAGCTCTAGAGCCCCAGCTTGGCCAGTATAGGTGGGGTATTGATTTTGCGGAATCAATAAAATGTTATTTGTATAGCATCAGCTTAGATGCGTGTGCCCGATAAATAGATTCACGTTAGTAAAAAATACTACTGACATGAAGCGCAAAAAAATCCCGCTAGCAGCGGGATTTTTCAGAATTCACACACAGAACAACTATTTCTTGTTTTCTTTCAACATGACTTCGCGGAAATGTTTGCCCTGCATGGTGGGCTCATAGTTCCAATCTTTAATCATTTGCGGTGACCAATCAGGGTCAAACACCCAAGCTACCCAACTAATACCTTTGCTCTGTGCATAGTTGGTGATGCGTGGGCCGTAGCTGCCATCGTCAATTACAGGAATATGTGCGCCTTTATCTGTTGCTAACTGGTACCCAATTTCAGTGAGAATCACGGGATACTTATCAGCAACATAGCCCCAATCGCGCTCCCAGTTTTGTTCGAAAGGCGCTTTCACTTTCATGGGGTAAGGGTGGCTCACATAGGCTACGTTTTCTTTTTCAATCGGTGCGGTTGCAATCGGTGTTAAGTCATACGCCCAGTTAAAACCGGCGACTAACGAAATTGCATTTGGATTGTGTGCTTGAATAATCGTGATGGCTTCTTCGTTAATCGCTTTCCAATCAGCCCAACTCAACACACCTAATTGCCCGCCAAATACGGTGGGTTCATTGAAGACTTCGTACATGGCGACTGAATTCACGTTTTTATAACGTGGCGCAACCGTGCGGAAAAAATCGAAAGTTTCTGCTTTGGTGGTGTAATAGCTGCTGGTTTGGTACATCTCAGATTTGAGATTCCCAATAGAGTGCCAATCAATAATCGCGTACATGCCTAGTTCGTTAATCCATTGCACGGTTTGATCCAAAATGGGCAGGTAGCCTTTTTTGCCGCGCTTTTGCCAAGCGGATGGATGTACCGGAATACGCACAACGTTTGCACCCCAAGCCTTGATGACCTCAAAGTGCTTGCGATTGAAGTGACCTTGGTTGACGAGTTTATCGGGGTCAGAAATATTCACCCCGCGAAACACAACCACATCGCCTTTGTCATTGACGAATTTGTTGCCCTTCACTTTTACCAGCGGCACTTGCTGAGTGATTTTACTTTGATCGAAAGCGGGGATATCGGTAGCGTTCCACCAGCCTTGGCTGTTTTGCCAAGCATCGGCGTGTTTTTGAGCGTCGGATTTTGCTTCATCGGCTGCTGCGGCAGAACCGGCGATACAGCTGATAAGCGCAATTGAAATGAGGTGTTTGAGTAGTTTCATATTATTGCTCTGTGGATATCTGTGTTGGGACATGGGTGGATATTAACCACTCCAAAGCATAGCCACCCTCTGGACATCATGAGCTATTTTTAACCCTAATTTACATAGTCACTACGGGATCTATTCCACACACCAAGATACGAAGGCCCGCTGGGTTGCTGCGATATTGCCAGCGAACATCCACATCCAACAATTTCATACCGTAAACACGCTCTGGCTCGGGTTGTTGATATTGCGGGCGGGGGTCTTGTTGCAGAATTTCGCGAATCAATCCAGTAAGGTCTATTTGGGTTTTTTGACGATATTCGTCGCAAAAGGCGGTATTTTCAGCACTAAATTCAACAGGTATCAGCTGCGGGGCGGCAGCTGCAAAGCCATTAACGGCCTCTGGCACAAGGTCTACATAGGGTATATAGGGCTTGATATCCAAAACGGGTGTGCCATCTAACAGATCAATCCCACTTAGTTGTAACAGCAACTTGCCATCGCGTTCCACAATGCCGTCCAGCTTCACTACTGATAAACCAATGGGCGCAGGCCGCGTGGGCGAGCGGGTCGCAAAGACCCCAAGGCTTTTATTGCCGCCTAAGCGCGGCGGTTTAACTTTGGGTTTCCATTCGCTGCGGCTGTTGGCGTGGAATACAAACTGAACCCAAATATGGCTGCAGCCTTCCAATCCATCGAGCGCGGTGGGGTCATTATAAGGCGCTAAAAGCTCGAGTTCGGCGGTGGCCAAAGGCGCTAAACCCGGTTGGCGGGGTATGCCAAATTTCTCTTTAAAGCAGGAGTGGATAATACCAATGGCGGTAAAAGTAAATTCCATGGGATTTGCTGGCCTTAGAAGGGAGATTAGCCGCTAGTTTAATTCAGCCAAATCGTGAGTGTTTGATTTTATGCCGACAGAGCTGTCGGAATTGTTTACACTTTTGTGTGATGCAGTTATCGTTATTGCTGTGATGTTCAGCTGGGTCAAGGCTTTCAATATTTAGGCATGAAAGCTGCTTACTGGCTCCACAGATTATTTACTTATTTAAAAGAGTTCTTTTATGTCGATTAATGTTTTCAAAAAGATAGCGCTACTTGGCTTTATGGCTGTTTCTACTTCTGTGTTTGCCGGCCCGTTAAATGATTACAACTTGATCCTCAGCGGCGACTTTAATGTTCAAGGTGGCAGTGGTCATATAGAGGGTAAATCCTTCATTGGTGGCGATGTTCTAAATGGTTCGGTTTTCTCACAATACGTGGGCAGCAACTCAACGGCAGATACCGTAAAGGTTGTGGGCAATTTCAACAGTAATGGTGCAATGCATGTTGAAGGGGGCTACCTTGCGTATCAAGGCAACTTTACTGGCCCAACGACTATTTGTAATGGAGCTGGTCTGGGTCAAAGCGGTTGTTTAAAGAAAGTTACTGATGGCTCTTTGACCGCTGAAAAAACCAGTATTTTAAATTCGTTGCAAGCGGAATCTAATTACTACAAAGGTTTGTCGTCTTCTGTGGGTGCTTCGCTGTCGGGCGATATGAACAACAAAACCTTTAAATACACTGGGGCAGCCACTGATTTGGCGGTGTTCAATTTGAGCGCTAGCGATTTAACCGGCCCTAATTGGAGCATTGATCTTGGTCTGGCCAGTAAGGCAGTTATAAATGTATCGGGAAATGTGTTTAATGCCGGTACAACAAAAACCAATGGTTTTACTAACAGCAGTATTTTTAACAATGTTCTGTGGAATTTCTCTGATGCGATCAATTTGAATTTTGGCGATTCTTGGTACGGTTCGGTATTGGCGTTGAAAGCGGATATTTATACCGGCTCTAACTTAAACGGCGCGATTGCAGCTAAATCCTATTACGGTAATGGTGAGATTCACCAAGGCCGCTGGAGCTACACTCCTCCAACGCCGCCCAAAACCAATGTGCCAGAACCATCA